>DATKZQ010000218.1:0-12073 GCA_035527895.1 Desulfatiglandales bacterium | reverse complement strand
ATACCACTTCCACTCGCTGGTCTTGGACAGCATCTCCAGGTAAAGACAACCTGAATTCGCAACCCCCCCCATTTTGGGAGGTCTAAGTGATTGAAATCTCAATACCCAAATCAGAAAATCAATTTATTTTGGACAGCAGTGAAAAGTGGACTATTTTCATTAGGTTTACAAATTAAAACTGGATTTTTAAAAGGCCATAATCTGAAGTCAAAAGGAGGCTTCAGATTATGGCACAGTTACATAAGGAATTCACCGACATCCACGGAATGGCGTGCAATGATATGGCTTTAACCCATGGAGGACAATCGTTCGTAACTGCTCCACCCGTCAGTGCGAAGGGTGCTGCAAGGTTCCACGCTCTCCTGCACCGCTGGTATCAAACTCTCTGCTCCTGCATCAAGTACCCGTTGAAGACGGATACGGCCAACATGGTTGCCTTTATCTTCGACTGCAATAAGAACCAACGACTTACCTGCTGCACCACGGCCCCGTTTCCCTGGCCTTTTACCTCCGATATACGTTTCATCTACCTCCACCGTACCAGACAATCGATCACGACCAGGGCGTACCATGGCAGTGCGAAGTTTATGGAGCCATATCCATACTGTTTCGTACCGTGGGATTCCCAAAACTCTCTGAAGTCCCATGGCACTGACGCCATTCTTTTGGTTCACCACGTACCACATCGGCCGGAACCACAGCTGGAGGGGTTTCCTTGTATCTTGAAAGATAGTTCCTGCGGTTACAGAGGCTTCGTATCCACATTGCACGCAGTGATACAGATTGCGCTTGGTCAACCACACTTTATAATTCTGACAGCGAGGGCATCGAAAACCATTAGGCCATCGCAGATTGAATAGATATTCGCGGCAAGCCTCCTCAGAGGCAAGCCGTTGTTCAAATTCCAATAGAGTTTCTGGGTAGTCTCCCATGCCCAAAAACTCTACATCTTGTGGTCACTTGAGTCAAGCGGATAGCCCCAAAAGAGGTCGTATGATCACGCACTAAACTTGATCGGACAGAATCCTACCTCTCTGTGTTTCCATAGACTGGCGTCGTCCAAGACGCATAGCGTTTATCCATACCCCTAGTTATCCGGAAGTATGCGTTTTGTATTTTTTTCGTTAACTCACCTGGGTAGCCCATCCCAATCGGTATCTTGTCCATCGAGACAACGGGAGTTATTTCAGCCAACGATCCGCACAAGAACACTTCTTCAGCAACATATAGCTCTGTCCTATCCACGTCCCTCTGCTCCACTTCAAGATCAAGCAGATCTCGACATATTCGTATGACAGTGTCACTTGTTATGCTTTCAAGCAAATCTGCGGTACACGGAGGTGTCACCAATTTGTTTTTTCGCACCATGAAAATACAATAGCCTGTTCCTTCCGAGACTTTTCCAAGCTCATTTAGCATGATGACAGCATCATATCCGTCCAACATTGCCTGAAGACCAGCCAGCCTACAATTCTGATAATTACTGCCACACTTAATTCTAGGAGGGACGACGTTATCCGCAGTCCTTTTCCAAGAACTAATGGTAGCTTTCACACCATTTTCTACGTCAAAGGTTCTCCCTCTCGGAAATGCTGCAAGAAACATATTTGTTGGACTTGTTGCGAACCAACGAGGATGCCCGATCCCATCGAGATAGACAACTTGCACCATATGTATGTCCTCCCGGAACCCATTTCTTGTGATCAAATCCCTAGCGTATTGAAAAAATTGTTCCGGAGGGTAGGGAAGATCGATTCGCATCATCTTTGCCGATTCGGTCAGCCTTTGAAAATGGTCATCTATTCTGAAGAGGTACAATTCTCCTTTCTCCTTGTTCCAGTACCCACGTATACCCTCAAAAACGTTGGTGCCCCAAAAAAAAGTGGGAGTCAGTATGTGAACCTTGGCGTTCTCCAACTCCACCAGATTTCCACCTTGCCAAAGATACTTAACTCTTAATAGCTCGTCCATTTCTGCCCCACCTTTATTCTATTGCCGCTCCGGAGTTTGCGGTATTACAGCGACTCACTGAAAATAGACTATAGATCACGGCAAAATCTCAATTCCATTTCTCCTTAACTCATGGCCCACTTCATCTCGCCCCAGGGATTCTGAGGTTCTCATATATGGATGAGCCAATTTAATAAGTCGGATTCTGCTCAGATTCCGCAAATAACCCACCCCTAAAAACTCGATCAACCCACTTCCCCGCCAAGGCAGATCCGGGAGGAAAAAAGTCGAACTCCTGCCTGAGCCTATGTTGTCTATTTCAAAAAGAGGTGGATGTCCGATCTGTGGCGTGAACTTGGTTCCCTGGGTGGAGGTAATTCCTAAACTTTCTCGTTGGAAAGGTAATCCTGGACCCTTTCGGTAATCCTCCGGACCCGCTGCTATCATAGCCAAGCTTCATTCATTGGGAGAAATTTTCTTTGTTTGATAGGACTCGCTTTTTGTGGAAAGAAGTATAGGGAAACTATCGTTGTGTGTCAAGCACAAAATCCCTGCAGAAAATCCCTGCTGTCATTTAAGAATTAAAAGTGAATACTAGTGTCCGGTTTATAATCGAATAATTTTAACTGGTTATCGTAGTGCAGATTGGAAATATTGTAATCTAAGGCTGTAAGTACCTGTAAGAGCGGGCTTTTTCGAATATGGTAACGCTTAAAATTTGTAGAATTGTGTAAAGGCTCATGTCGTTGAGTCTTAGCCGTTTTTTCACAATAGCAACTAAAACATATACGGACACCGCAATCCAAATTTGAGATTTTACCGCATGCTTACTCGTCCCATAGAATGCCTTTATACGGAGGTGTTGCTTGATCCACTTGAAGAAAAGCTCTACCTGCCAGCGACATCGATACAGTTCAGCAATGGTGAAGGCTGATACGATAAAGTTATTGGGAAGAAAGGAAAAGTGTTTGCATGTTTTATCATCGAAGAATTTGCCCCGGCGCAGTTTTTCAGGGTATTGCTTTGCAGCGTCTCTGCCGGTAAGAGCGATGGTTTGATCACATCGTAATCCAGTTGATTTGTCAACCTTCCGGGAATAAATCCGACGAAACTGAGTGTTGCCTTTCGAACGGATTATAAAAAACGCCAGGTACCAGCTTAATAAATAAAGACGGGTGAAGTCGAGATAACCGCGATCCATGATATAAAATGCTCCCGGTTCTGGAAACAATTCGTCCAGAACAGCTACCTCGTGAACCTTACCATCGGTTATTGAAATGAAAGATGGAATGTTGCCTCGCAGGTCTAACAATGTATGCAACTTGATAGCACCTTTGGTTTTGCGAAACTTCGCCCAAGGAAACAGGGAAAGGCACAGATCAATTGTCGATGCATCGAGAGCATAGACTGTTTCATCGAGTTCTACCCCGAATTTTTCGTCACTGTACAAATCTCGTGCGATGTGTATCAACACTTGAGCGAAATCTGCATAGATACGCCAGTCCCTTTTCTCGTTTGCATCTGCCAATGTGCTACGAGAAACGTTACCTCGAATACCCATATGGTAAAGTTTGTGTTGCATTGATCGAAGGCAGCATTCGATATCCCGCAAGCTCTCCCTATAGGAGAGTTGAGCGAAAGCCAATAAACTACCACCGACCTTGTCGGTGGTATTCTAGGACAGCAACTCCTGACAATGTCATTCGCTGCTGTCCCTCCACAGTCGAAGCTGGGCCTCACGGATCTGATTGTCCTGTTGCTCTTTGACATACTTCCTGATCACTTCTCTGTCGATACCAACGGTACTGACAAAATAGCCTCGCGCCCATATATGAAGACCCCAGTATTTCTTGCTCAGTTCCGGGAAATCTCTCCGCACGTATTCGGCACTCTTGCCCTTCAGTATTTTCATCACCTGGGATGGAGAGTGCTTCGGTGGCACTGATACATACAGGTGAACATGATCAGAAGCTATAGCGCCTTCCAAGATATCACTGTCCAGCCACTCACAGAGTTCCGTGAGAATCTCTTTGAGCCGGGACTTGATATCTTTGACTAATACCTGATACCGATATTTTGGTATCCATACAAAATGATACTCACACCGATATACCGCATGGGCCGATTTCCGATACCCTTCCATACAGCAACCTCACCTCTTATATCGAGGTTACTGTACCATAAACAGCGGCTTACCAACATAGTTGGTTCGCCAAAGGAGTGGGGCCTCCGCCCCCACACCCCACCACTGACAATGTCAGTGGATTAGGGCTAGACTTAAGTTCTTGGATCACCGCCTCCAACAACCGGTAATGGGTGACATAGGCGAATTGATCCGGATCGCCCGGCTTGAGGGCGTTCATCTTGACCGCCACCAATTTACCGCGCACATCCATGGGAAAGGCCGCAAAGGCGCGATCCACTGCTTCGCGGCAGGTGTCATAGGTGCTCTCCATCACCAGTACTTTTTTCATTCCGCACTCCTCACCGTACACCCGGCGCGCAGCCTCGGCGCGGGGGCGGATAGCTTATCATTGCCGGTACGAAAAAAAGAGCCGCCGGGGTTGGCAATGCCACTCAGGGTTTTGACTGTCCAAGGGCGACTCATCACAGCGTTAATGATAACCCAGTAAGGGCTTTGATGCGTTGAAAACACTTATCGACGATCCCCTGGAGCTCTTCTAAGCCTTCATTATCAAGATGGGCAAACTTGTCTAAAAGGCGGGTATATTCAGAAATCGGTTTCGGGTTGTCCACTTTGTGGGTCAGCCGGTACTCCCCGCGTTCGTATTCCCAGAGCGGATAGTAGTTGGTTTCCACCGCTGCGTGCGAAACATCCAGGGAGGCGGATGCACCGAAGCCCCAGCCGAGAATGCATGGGCTCAAGACGTGGATATAGCTCATGCCGTCTTTAACCGCCATGGCCTTGAGCAATTTCATAAGGAAGTCCTCTGGGTAGGCGATGACCGCCGTCGCCACATAGGGGATGTCGTGCGCCGCCATGATGAGGGGCACATTCTTGGCGGACATCCGTTTGCCCTTTCGCTTTCCCACGGCCGGGGTCGTCGTTGTCCATCCTCCGAAAGGGGTTGTACTGCTCCTCTGGACACCGGTATTCATGTACCCTTCATTGTCATAGCAAATGAAAATGATGTTTTCATTTCGCTCCGCCGCCCCTGATAGCGGCTGGAAGCCCACGTCCGCCGCGCACCCGTCACCCACAAACGCCACACAGCGCACATCCTGGCCCATCTTTCTGTAATAGCGCTTAACGCCGGTCATGGTAGAAGGCACCGACGTCATGTTCGACATGTGGCTGGGAATACGAATCATGGAGCGGATACCCTGCCCATTGAGCACATTGGTGGCGCAGCCCGGGGCCCCAAAAAGAAAAGTGTCTTTTCCCATCACTCGGAGCACGAAGCGCAGGATAATCTCCGCCGCGCAGCCGATGCACAGGGAAGATCCCGACAACAACGCGTCCTCATGGAAATGTTGAACAATGGAACGCGCATTTAGGAGCAAAAGGGCGTGCGCCGGGCAGGCATCCGTGCAGCGGGGGTCGCCGTCACACAGGTCACATTTCACCGCCTTCCGGGAGCCGGGGTGGAAATCGATTCCGCCGTAGGGACATGCGAGATCGCACATGCCGCACCCCAAACACTTGGGTTCCCTAATCCGCACAATGCCGTTATGCACATCCTTTTCAATGGCACCGGTCGGGCACACATCGGCGCATGCCGGCTCGGAGCACTGGTTGCAGGTGTTGGCCATATGGATATTCATATCGGGGATATGGTAATCCTGAATACCCGTTCCATATGAGCCCTTTTCCCGCTTTACCTCAACACACCGCTTACGGCAGGCCGCGCAGCCGGGGGGGCAACTATTTTCTTCAATTCGTAAAGTATCATAAAAGGTTTTCATCATCGCGCCTCTCTCATTCCTCCCTGGAGATTGTTGCTTTCTTTTCCGCTTGGTGCATAAGCCACAGGCCGGTTTCGCGGGGCGCCGCGAGGAGTCGCTTCCTATGCTTGCCTATCGGCACCTTTTGCCGGATAAGGTATTGAAAGACGCCGGCGTTTACATGGGTATCGAGGAAGGCCGCTCCGGTCATCCGGTCTTCGGTGCAAATGATTTTTCGGTAGTACCCGTCGTCGGCATCCGTTTCCACAAGCGCCTCATCGCCTTCAGAAGGGACGGCTTTCCCGATGGAGACGGCCAGATGATCAAAGTAGTTGAAGGTATTCATGGGCAGCCAGCCGTCATATTCCATTTTTTGACCGGCCATATTGCTGCCAGCAACCTTTCCCTGCCAAGCGGCATTGGGGAGAATGGGATTGAGCCCCTTTTTTCCAGTCAAAAAGCTCCTTGCTTCAGCCACATCGCCGGCCGCGAATATATTTGAGACATTGGTTCTCATCTCACTATTCACTGTGATGCCGTCACGGATCTCAATGCCGCTCCCCTTTAAAAAACCGGTGCGCGGCCTGACCCCGGCGGCGACCAAAAGCAGGTCGGCTTGCACAACGTCGCCTCCGTCAAGAGAAACTTCGACACCCGTATGGGCCCATGCCACACCGGTTGCACGACTATCGGTGAAAAACCGTACCCCGTGTTTTTCTAAGACACGTTGGATCATCAGGGACGCGTCCGGATCAAAGTAGGCCGGAACAATGCGGGGGAGCATTTCCACGACCATCACCTGAATTCCCTTTGCGGCCAGACATTGCGCCACGTGCATGCCGATAAGCCCGGCCCCCAGGATGACGGCCGTCCGGCTGCAATCCATTTGGTTCATCAGGGCTGCGGCATCGTCCAGGGTCCGCAGGTAAAACACCTGTTTATGGTCGAGGCCCGGAAGGCTGGGACGGATCGGTTCACTGCCCGTAGCAATCAAAAGGGAATCATAGGAGTCGCTTGAATGGGAGTTATAAACCACTTCACACTTCTTGGGATCAATGCTCGTAACCCGCTTGCCCCGGCCCCATTCGGCGTTCATCTGTTCAAAGAAATCATCCATAACCATCGGAATATCAGGTTTGCTTATCTTTCCTGAAATGATATAGGGTAGCGACGTGGGTGAATAGGGCCGGTGCGACTCCATGGTAACGAGCGTTACATGGTCTTCGGTATTCACCTTTCGCAGCTGTTTCAATGCGCTCAGCCCCGCTGTGCCGCATCCAATAATGATATGTTTTTTTCTTTCCACCGCGTGTCTCCTTATCGGCCTATTCCAAGGACATCCAGGTCACAGTCGGCGGCTGCTCCCCTCTGGCTGCCGCGTGGGTCATGTCAATGACTTTCTCCACGTGTTGAGAGGTGATATCGGCCCCGCCCAAACCGGCTATGAAATCGAGCATAACGGGCGGCGGCGCCTGCAAATCGCTCAAAATATTTTTCACCTCCACGAAGTTGTGCCCGCAGTTCCAGGCATAGCAGACATTGCGATCGATCACGCCGATGGCCTTTTTCCCGTTTAGGGCATCAATCAAGCGCTCCTTGGGGCTGGGGCGGAACATCCTGATTTTGATCAACCCTACCTTCAGCCCTGCTTCGCGCTTCTGATCCACGACCACCTTTGCCGTTCCCGTGGCACATCCCATTGTCACGATCACAAACTCGGCATCTTCCGTCCGGTATTCCTCGATTTGCCCCCCGTAACTGCGTCCGAATGTTTTTTGGAAGGCCCGATCAATCTCATCAAATTTCCCTTTCGCCCGCTGGTGCGCCATGCAGGCCTTATACCGATATTCGGTTAGCAGTTCCGGCGGAACGGTATAGCTCGAAAAAACCATGGGCTCCTCCAGCGTCCACTTCAAGCGTTGCATGTCCTTCAAGGGCGCCAGGAATTGGTCCACCTCCGCTTGGGTGGGAATTGCCACCCGCTGTGAATGATGGGAAAGGTAAAACCCCTCATAACAGATATTGACCGGAAGCAGGACGTCCGCATCTTCCGCCAAGCGGTAGGCCATGATAATGGAGTCGAGAATCTCCTGGCAGGATTCCGTAAAAATCTGAATCCAGCCGTGGTCCTTGACCAGTACCGCATCTTGCTGCCCGGCCGTTACGCCGTGGGGGCTTACCTGTTCCCGCATGCCGATGGCCATCACGATGGGAAAGCGGTTTCCGGCGGCAAGCAGGTAGGCGTCATTCATAAATGATAGGCCTTGGGATGAGGAGGCCGTAAAGGTGCGACCGCCAGCCGCACACGCCCCCAGCAGGACCCCCATAGCGGAATTTTCGCCCTCGGGCTCGACCATTTCCGGATTGAACAAATCTTGCGCTTCAAACTTGTAAAGGGTTTCCAGTAAAGGTGTCTGCGGTGTGATGGGGTAAGATGCAATGACGTCCGGCCGGGATAACAATACCCCGTAAGCTCCCGCCCGATTCCCATCCAGTACTCGTACTTGCCCTCTAGCATCCAGTGTTGACATCAGACCTCCTCCCGCACCAGCACCACGGCCATGGCCGGACACACCCTGGCGCAAATCCCGCAGCCCTTGCAATAATCGAGATCAGCTGAAAAGTAGTGCCCCTTTTCCTCAATGCACCCGGCGGGACAATAAATAAAGCACCAGCCGCATTGGCGGCATTTCTCCCTTTTGACAACCGGCCTCTGGGTCCGCCATTCACCGGTTTTGACATCGAGCGGTTCCTCAGGTGTTGACCAGGGGCCTTCAAATTTGCTTATCAATTTCATCTCGCTTCACTCCTTGAGAGCTATCGTGACGTTTTCATAGCCCCGCCGGACCAGGGCGGTATTTTTTTCCAGCAGTTTACTGTCGAAATTCATCTCCAGGCTGGCTATGACAGATTCCAGCGCCACCCAGCCCGTGACCCTTGATATCACACCGAGCATACAGGTGTTGACGATCGGCCTTCCGATCTCATCCAGGGCCAATGCGGTGGCATCCACCAGGCCGAGAACTTTAAGGCCCTCCGGCCAGTGCGCCAAATTTTTGCGCGGCGTATTGGCCAGCAGGATGCCGTCACCCTTTAGACCGTCAAAAACAGTCGGGGATTTCATTTTGAACGGGTCCAGGACCATAATACAATCCGGCGCATAGATCTGGTGGGTTTCTCTGACCGGCCTATCATCACAACGCAGGAAAGCGGCCACGGGCGCCCCTCGCCTTTCAGCCCCGAAGGTTGGGAAGGCAGAGGCATATTTACCTTCCAGCACAAAGGCATATGCCAGCATTTCAGCCCCCGTGACCACGCCTTGCCCGCCCCTGCCGTGAATCCTTATCTCCTTCATGTCTTTATCGGCCCTCCTGTTTCAGAACAATAATTACTAGTGTTCATTTGCTACAATACCAATAAATGCCTATGCATTTGACTCCTAATACGATTTAAGATAAATTCTTGGGCAGGCGGAGAAATGCCCAAGAGGTACAAAGAACGTAGTTTGATAGAGTTTCAAAATGAATTTCCAGATAATGAAGCGTGTGCAAAGCACCTTGCAGAGCAGCGATGGCCAGATGGATTTGTTTGTCCCCAGTGCGGACATAAGGAAGCCTGGTATCTTTCCAAGAGGCACCTGTTCGACTGTAAAACGTGTCGATTTCAGACAACTGTGACGGCAGGAACGATTTTTCACGGGACTCAGACGCCGCTGGTGAAGTGGTATTGGATGATCTACCATATGGCGATGGACAAAGTTGGGGTGTCGGTAGCAGAGATGCAGCGGCTTCTTGATATCAAGCAGTACAGGACCGCGTGGTTGATGGCTCACAAGATCCGTAAAGCGATGGCGGATAGAGATGCCGGATATAGTCTTGCGGGCTTGGTGAAGATGGATGACTCGTTTTTTGGGCCAAAAGGCACGAAACGAGGGCGAGGGAGCGAGCGAAAGAGCACAGTACTTTGCGCAGTTTCTCTTTATCGAGACCGCCGGGGAGAGGAACATGCTGGCTTTGCCCACATGCAGGTGGTGGAAAATGCTTCGGCGAGTACCATTAAGACCTTTCTGGAGAGACTCGGATGCGGATCCACCACCAAAGAGGGACAGGATCTCTTGGAAGCGATTCGCACAGATGGATGGCGATCTTACGGAAGAGCGGCAAAAGACAGGGTTACGTCTCATTACACGGTTGTCCTTCGAGATCCCAAAGCTGCAGGAAAGCTTCTTCCCTGGGTTCATCGGGTTATTTCCAACGCTAAAGCGGTAATACGAGGTGCTCATCGTGGCGTCTCTGAAAAACATCTCCGAGCATACCTTTCTGAGATTTGTTATCGTTTCAATCGGAGGTGCTAGGAAAAGGATCTTTTCGACCGCCTTGTAAAAGCTTGTATATCTGCAGAAACGATCACCCATGATCAGCTTGTATCTGCCAAATAATGCGCTCGGCGCTTCAGGAATTAGGAGTTAAATGCATAGGCATTTCCTATAATTATAATGTAAGCATAGAATTAAAGTTCAATTGTTTTGCAGGGAGAAGCATAGGTAAATTACGCTTGTGAGTCAAGGAAAAAGGAACCACGGTGTCATTTACGAATTAAAAGTGGACTTCCAAAAGGCCATAATCTGAAGCCAAAAGGAGGTTTTGGATTATGGCGCAACTACATAAGCAATTCACAGACAGCCAGGTTAAAGAGCTACTCAAACGGTATGTAAAAAAGGAAATTGAGATCCATTATGTTCTGGAAATTCTGGGAATTAAGAGGAGCAGATTTTTCCTCCTGCTCAAGCAATACAGAGAATGTCCCGACAAATTCTCAATTCAGTATAAAAGGAGCACCAAAACCAGAACGATACCTCAGGCCGTTGAGGATACCATTTTCAGAGAGCTGCATGTCGAAAAGAGCCTGATAGAGGATCCCCACATACCGTTGAGACATTACAACTACAGCTATGTCAGAGACCTTCTGAGGGAAAAACACAATCAAAAGGTGTCCTTATCCACCGTTATTGACAGGGCGAAGAAGCACGGCTTCTATGTGAAAAAGAAGCCTAAAAAAGATCCTCATGACCGGGAGGTGCTCACCAATTACGTAGGGGAGATCATCCAGCACGACTCCTCTTACCACCTCTGGTCGCCCCCTGCGAAAGAGAAGTGGTACCTTATCACCTCCTTAGATGACTTCAGCCGCTTTATCCTCTATGCTACCTTGGTAAAGAAAGAAACCTCCTGGGCTCATATCCTCGCCCTGCAGACGGTAGTATTGAAGTATGGCGCACCGTTTCTCTACTATGTAGACTCTCATTCGATCTTTCGGTTTGTGCAAGGCAGAGACTCTCTCTGGAGGAAACACCATACACTCACTGACGAGGCTGATCCCCAATGGAAACAGGTTATGGATGACTGTAACATCAAGGTGACCTATGCCTTATCCCCGCAGGCCAAGGGTAAGATTGAGCGGCCCTATGGCTGGCTTCAGGACAGACTCGTACGAACCTGTGTGAGGGAGGATGTGACCGATATCAGAGAGGCCCAGAGGGTGCTTGGCCATGAAGTTGCTCGACACAATTACCGCCAGGTTCACGCCACCACCCAGGAGGTTCCCTACTTCCATTTTCAAAGAGCACTGGAGGAGAAGCAGTCTCTTTTTAGAGAGTTTATGGTTAGACCACCATTTCAATCGGTGAAGGATATCTTCTGTCTTCGAGTAGAGCGGACCGTTGATCCCTACAGAAAGACATCCCTTCACAACCTCCAGCTCAAGGTGAACAATGCGACGCCAAGAAGGCGGGTAACCCTTCGTATCTATCCTTTGAACAAGCATATATCTGAGGTCAGATTCTGGTGCGACGACACCCTCATTGACATCCAAAGAGTCGAAAACAGCGATCTAAAAGGAGTTCACTTTTGAAAAATTCCGAACATTCGGTTGACACACAACGATAGTTTCCCTATACTTCTTGCCACAAAAAAGGGAGTTCTATCAATTCAATTGTGGCCTCCGTGTCTGTGGTGAATTCCCGAGCCATGCCTGCTCACAACATCCAAATTAGGAGTAAAGGATACAAGCATATTTGCGAAACCATAAAAGGAGGTAATGATGAAGAAGTTAAATAGTTACGACGAATGGTCACCATTGAAAGAAGTAATTGTGGGATCTCCGATAAATTATGAAGCGCAGGATCTTGAGCTGTCGTTTAAGCTCTTCTTCCATGATA
>DATKZQ010000217.1:0-2678 GCA_035527895.1 Desulfatiglandales bacterium | reverse complement strand
CAGTAGGGGTATTGCATATCATCCAGTCATTGACATTTTGAAGGCAAACTTTGATATCGGCGAGACTGATCGGGATTCAGAGATCAGGGAAAAGGTTATAAGAGGCCTGAAAATATTGGGAGTAGACGAAACTACAACTCTCCCTTATCTTCTGGAGCTTTTATCTGTCAAAGAGAGCGGTATCGACACGATCCCCATAAGCCCTGAGGCAAAAAAAGATCGAATCATCGAAGCATTAAAGCGCATCGTCCTTAAGGGCTCGGAGATTCGACCCCTGATCATGGCCTATGAGGACCTCCATTGGATTGATAAAAGCTCGGAAGATCAGTTAAAGCATCTGTTGGAGAGCATACCGGGAGCAAGGGTCTTGTTGATATTCACCTATCGGCCTGAGTTTGTGCACACCTGGGGTGGCAAGTCCTATCACAGTCAGGTAATGTTGAACCGGCTTTCCAATCGGGAGAGCCTCATGATGGTATCTCATCTCTTGGACACAGAGGACCTTGATAGTGACCTTGAGGAGTTTATCCTTGAGAAAACCGAAGGGATCCCCTTTTTCATCGAGGAGCTAATAAGGTCCCTGAAAGATCTAAAGATCATAGCAAGAGAGGACAACAAATATCGTATAACGAAAGATATCAAGGAGGTGGTAATCCCTGCCACGGTTCAGGATGTCATCATGGCCCGGGTTGACTCCCTGCCCGAGGAGATGAAGGGCCTCCTTCAGACGGTTTCAGTGGTTGGGAGGGAGTCCAGCTACGATTTGATCAAGCGAATAACGGGGCTCACGGAGCAAGAATTACTGTCGCATCTATCGGGTTTAAAGGACTCAGAGCTTCTCTACGAGAGGGGGATATATCCCCAATCGACCTATATCTTCAAGCATGCGCTCACCCAGGAGGTCGCCTATGACAGCTTACTCCTCAAGAGGAAAAGGGAAATTCATGAAGAGATAGGACAAGCCATTGAAGCCCTCTACCCGGATCGGCTGGAGGAGTTCTACGAGACGTTGGCCTACCACTCATCTCGAGGAGAAGATTGGGAACGCGCAAACAATTACAATCGGGAAGCCGGCCTGAAGGCTCATTCTTTCTCTGCCTTCGAGGAAGCGCAAAGCTATTTTGAAGCATCGCTGCAGGCCCTCAAAAAACTCCCTCGTACGAGGGGCCGTATTCTGCAAGATATTGACATACGCTTTAACATGCGGGCCGCCCTTTTCCCTTTGGGCAGACACGATGAGTGGGCTGAGCACATACGGGCGGCCGAATCGCTGTCCAAAGAAATTGGTGACAATACTCGCCTTGCAAATTCCTACAATTTCCTATCAACACACTCCTGGATTCGTGGCCGCCACAAAGAAGCAATTAAACTTTGCGAAGAAGGTCTCAGCCTGGCTGAATCGGCCGGTGACTTCTCTGTTTCCATAATTACGAAGTTCCATTTAGGCATACCGCTCTTGTATACGGCTCAGTATGACCGGCAGGTCAAAATACATCGGGAGGTCGCACAAAGGCTATCTGGAAGGGCGGCCTTCGAACGACACGGATTGGCTGGCCTACCTTCAGTGTTGGCTCGCGGTATGCTGTCATGGGGTTTAGCGGAACTCGGGGAATTTAAGGAAGCGGAAGAGTGGGGCCAGCAGGGGATCGAGATTGCAGAGCAGGGGAAGAACCTGTTCAGCAGTACGTGGGTATATGCATGCCTTGGCCTTGTCTATTTGCTCCACGGCAAGCTCGATTCAGCAATCAAAACGTTGGAACGAGGCCTTGCCTTGTGCCGCGATGCTGATGTGCTAGCCTCTTTCTCTTTCACCGCCGCAAGTTTGGTTCAAGCACATTCGTTACTGGGGCATCCTGATCATGCGCTGCCCATTTTGGAGGAAGCGGTTGGGCCAGAGAAAGTGAGTTTCTCTACGGTTCCTATGATCTATCCACTAATGGCATTAGCAGAAGCCTACCGTCTCAAAGGGCAAATCGAAAGCGCAATCCATTACGTAGAGAAGGCCCTGAGCATTTTCCGTCAAAATGGGGGGCGTGGCTTTGGAGCGTGGGCGCTCTATTATATGGCAAAGATTCAGTGCGATTATGGTCCCGACCACATGCAGCAATCGATCCATTCGTATGGTCAGGCTAAAGAGCAGGCAGCAGAACTTGGCATGAGACCGTTGCTCGCCCATTGTCATATGGGACTCGGACAACTTTACCTCAAAGGAGGACGTAGTGAGGAAGCACGTTCCGAACTCACGGCCGCCCTTGATCTCTACAGTTCAATGGGCATGAGCTTCTGGCTTCCACAAGCCGAGGCCGCTCTTGCAGAGATAAAATAATCCTTTGGCGATGTACAGGCATCACCGAAACAACAGGTGTTATAAGCCTAAATGGCCATATATCCTACTTTACCTGAAATAATGACTCGCTATAGCACCACATTCGGGGAGCCTACCATATAGGCTGCTTCGAGACAGATCATGAACCTTTCTCTTGGAGGTTTCTATGCGCATAGCAATCTTCGGTACTGGTGCGGTAGGCAGCTACTTTGGTGGGCGGCTAGCCCAAGCTGGAGAAGATGTTGTCTTCATTGCTCGTGGGGAAAATTTGCAGGCCCTGCGTGCGCATGGCTTAAGGGTGGATAGCATCAAGGGTGACTTTGTTTTGCAGCCAATCTATGCAACTGATGAT
>DATKZQ010000216.1:0-25384 GCA_035527895.1 Desulfatiglandales bacterium | reverse complement strand
AAGACTTAGGCGCTACGGGAGGTATCGCTGAGATGGAGGTGCGATCTGCCCACCCTCGGTATGGAGCGAAAGTTTGATGACGTGAGAGTTTGCATGTGTCTTGCCGATAACGATGCGTTCCTGAGCAAAAGCAGAGTTTTGTTACCTTAGCACCTGACCCTGGCGCTGCGCTTCAGGGTTATACCTAGAAGAAACGCTCTGGTGAGCATGGAGATATCTTTTTTTGACTCTGTCCTCCCATCGTTCAGAGCAGTGGGCGTTTCAAAACGACGCACACAGGCTGGTACCTTAGTGCTAAGGCTTATGGGGCGGTGCGTCGGTTTGAAACGGCCCTGTACGGGGCCTTGTTAAGAGGGCAGAGCAAAAAGAGATATCTCCATGCTCTTTTCTGCAGTGAGTTTCTCAGGAGAAGGAAGTGGATTATTTCCTTGGTATCGACGTAGGATCTTCCACCACGAACGCGGTGATCCTGAACAGCCGCGAGGAAGTGGCTGGTTATAGTATCGTGCAAACAGAGTCCAACAGCACGGAGGCTGCAGAACGTGCACTGGAGAGGGCTTTATTTGAGGCAAACATAGACCGGGAAATGATAAAAAGCATTGTGGCAACGGGTTATGGGCGGATCTCGGTGCCCTTCGCAGACAAGAAGGTCACCGAGATCACCTGTCATGGACTGGGGGCCTATCATCTCTACCCGGACACCGGAACGGTTATTGATTTAGGCGGTCAGGATTCCAAGGTAATCCGGGTTGGTAGGGGGGGTCGAGTGATGGACTTCAACATGAATGACAAGTGCGCAGCAGGTACCGGCAGGTTTCTGGAAGTTATGGCGGCAAAGCTCAAGATTCCGCTCGATGAGCTAGGAGATCTGTCACTGAGGGCGGAACAGGAAGTACGGATCAGCAGCACCTGTACCGTCTTTGCGGAGAGTGAAGTCGTTTCTTTGGTAGCGCAGAATCACCCCAAACAGGAAATCGTCCGCGGCTTGCATCGAGCGATTGTGAACCGTATGTGGAGCCTGATTAAGAGCATCGGGATACATGGTGGAGTAACCATGAGCGGCGGTGTGGCGAAAAACCAGGGAGTGGTTTTGTTGCTGGAGGAGAGATTGGGGCAGGCTGTCAACCTCTGTGATGAGCCTCAAATTGTGGGTGCGCTTGGAGCGGCGCTTCTGGCCCGGCGAGAGGCATAACAAAAAACATTGACAAAAGGCTTTTTTTCCTTATAATCCACCTCTATTGTAAATTCCTGTAAAAATGAAGATGGGATATCGAAATATTATCGGCATTATCGGGACAGCAGGGATAAGCATGCCTTCCCTGTTGTCTAACCTCTTGATAGGTAGCCTAAAACTGCCGGGCCTGATAATCTGATAATACTTTTAAATACCTTGTAAACCCGATATCAGGCTTGCTTGATATCGGGTTTTTTTTAGATAATTTGCCATTGCAGTTCTATCAAAGGTGCGAGCAGATGCGCTTAGAGCCCACAATGAAACAGATGGTCATCAGGCGAACCGTCAGGAAGTTCGCTGAGGCGAGGATCTCACCAGTTACCGAAGAGATTGACAGAACCGGGGTATTTCCCATGGAGATTATTGAAGAACTGGGAAAGCTCCACTATTTTGGATTGGAAATCCCCGCGGAATATGGCGGTGCAGGTCTGGATGCGGTGAGTTACGCGATCGTTGTCGAAGAGATCTCAAGGACCTGCGCTGCTTTTGGGCTCTGCATTTCTGTTCATAATAGCGTTTCGGCAAATCCCGTTTACCAGTTTGGGAATGAAGCGCAGCGAAAGACCTTCTTGGTGCCGATGGCGCAAGGACAGAAGATAGGGACCTTTTGCCTTACCGAACCAAATGCCGGTTCCGACGTTTCATCCATCGAAACCGTTGCAGTCCGAGATAAGGATACTTACGTCTTGAACGGAAACAAGATTTTTGTCACCAATGGGGGTCTATCGGGTGTTAACCTGATCTTTGCGTCGACCAACACGTCTCACAAGAAGAAGGAATTCACCGTCTTCATCGTGGAATCGAAAAGGGAAGGTCTCGAGAAAGGCCCGGTCGAGGAACTCATGGGGATGCGGGGGAATCCTGTCTGCCCCATTGCTCTTAATGATTGCCGGGTACCTGCGGATAATCGGTTGGGAGCAGAAGGTCAGGGCTTGAAGATCGCTCTTTCAACACTCGCGGGCGGTCGGATCGGTATAGCATCTCAGGCCTTGGGCATCGCCCAGGCGTCGCTCGATGTGTCCCTCAAGTATGCCAAAGAGAGGTATCAGTTCGGGAAACCGCTTTACGAATTTGGCGCAATCCAAAATTATCTGGCCAACATGGCGACGCGGGTTGAGGGGGCCAGGCTACTCATTCACCGTTCGGCTTATCTGAGAGACCAGGGTCTTGCTCACACCAAAGAAGCGGCGATGGCCAAACTGTATGCCAGCGAGGTAGCTGTGGAGGCTACAAGGATAGGCCTACAGATCCATGGGGGATACGGTTATACAAAGGCTTACCCCATTGAGCGCTACTACCGTGATGCAAAGGCGTGTGAAATCTATGAGGGCACCTCAGAGGTGCAACGCATGGTAATCGCGAGGAGCCTGGAAAGCGAATGAAGCGGCTTGAGAACTTTTACCGCAGTGCTTTGTGGGGCACTCGGTTATCGAAGGGGTTTTTGCGATGAGAATAGTAGTATGTATTAAGCAGGTACCTGATGTGCCGAGTATTCGCATCGATAGGCATCGTATGACCATTATCCGAGAGGGTGTGGAAAGTATCATCAACCCGATCGACTGTGTGGCTTTGGAAGCGGCCTTAGAGCTGCGTGAGAGGGAGGGTGGAGAGATCACTGTCATCAGTATGGGCCCACCACAGAGCGAAGAGGCACTTCGTGAAGCCTTGGCCTTTGGCGCAGACCAAAGCATACTACTTACAGATCCCGCATTTGCAGGTGCAGACACGTTGGCTACTTCACACGTCCTTGCGAGGGCCATAACTAGGCTCATGCCGTTTCCCGATCTAGTGCTTTGCGGCAAACAGACCATTGATAGTGATACAGGGCACGTGGGTCCGCAAATAGCTGAAGAGCTGGATCTCCCGCAGGTATGCGGTGTTCACGAGATCCATCTGGATGGGGATTCCCTCATGGTTAAGCGCCTATACGACGGCTTTTTGGATACCCTGCGGGTGAGCTTGCCAGCGCTTTTGACCGTCTCCCATGAAATTTCTGTTCCCCACCACATCCCTCTTGGCAATCTAGAGAAGGCCTTCTCGGAGGGAGAGGTTATACGGTGGGGACTTGAGCACCTTGATCTTACGGAAGAGGAGGTGGGATTGTGCGGATCTGCAACCCGGGTCTGGAAGCTCCATAAGGCAGCAGCTAAAAGGGGAGGGGATATTGCAAGCGGTTCACCGCAGAGGCTGGCAGAACATCTCATTAGGAAATTGGAGGCATTGAGCATCATCGATGAAGAGGAAGGAAAGGGATAGCTCTTCAAAGGACGTCTGGATTTTTGGGGATTATCGAAACTATTTCCAGAATCGCGTTACATTGCAACTCATAGCTAAGGGAAGAGATCTCGCCCGAAACCTTGGTGGCAAAGTTACCGTTCTTGTTTTGGGAGAACAGGTCCATCAATACGCTATGGAATATGTGGCTCACGGTGCAGATGCGGTCATGGTGGTCGATCACCCGAATCTGAAGGACTTTCAGGTAGAGACATACACGCGGATTGTGGCCTCACTGGTGGGCAACTATCGGCCGGATATCTTTCTTGCAGGCGCTACTCCCTTTGGAAGGGAATTTTTTCCGAGAGTTGCCAAGCGTCTCAAAACGGGGTTGAGCACCGACTGTATTGCATTGGAGATAGATCCTGAAAACCAGTTATTACTCCAAACAACCCCTTCCTTTGGAGGGGAACTTCTTGCCGAGGTGATAACGCAGAACCATCGACCCCAGATGGCCACGGTCCATCCGGGTGTATTTGAGGAACAGCCTCATGATCATCAGGCTATTGGGCGAATCATATATCCTGAAGTAGACATTGCACGGGATGATCGGGTTCAACTCGTCCGCAGTCGCCCTGAACAGAGCAAGAAAGGGCATCTTGAAGATGCTCCAGTAGTTGTCGTCGGAGGCCGGGGAGTGAGCTCAAAAGAACAGTTTCAGATGCTTTCTGAGTTGGCGGAGCTCTTGGGAGGTGAAGTAGGTGCCACACGGCCTGCGGTGCTGGCCGGTTTGGCAGGGGAGGAGAGACTTTTGGGGCAAACCGGAAAGAAGGTTAAGCCAAAGTTGCTAATCACTGTTGGAACTTCCGGTGCGTTGCAGTACACTACGGGGATTCAAGGTGCTGAGACGATTATTGCAATAAATCGAGACGCTCAGGCACCTATTTTTAAGATGGCGGATCTCGGGTTGGTGGGAGATGCCCGATCAATTCTGACACTCGTATTGGAAAAACTGCGTAAGCGAATCTGAGATTGGGGCACGAAAACAATGGCAAAACAAAGGGAAAGCCTGATCAGCGCATACCATAACTACCTTGTCAACAATATGCTGTCTCCCGGGTTTTATGTAGGTGTTCCCGATTCTGCGACCGATTTCTACTTTCTTGCCGATATGATGCTTCCGGGGGAAATGACACCTCCTATCTCGGCTCGGCTTTACGACAATTCGGGCAGCTTTCTTGTCGAACTGAAAAGGAATAGCATCATCAAAAACCCGCTCCACTGTGTTTTTGAAACCACCCCTCAAGGATTCCGCATAGTTTTTCCACCTGATGAACTCGTCTTGGATGTGAACACCCAGCGGTTTGCTAATGGCTATCTCACTCGCATTAAGGCCAAGCTCCGTGACTCGAACGGAGGGCTGCGCATAGAGCCTTCATATGAAGGTATTCAGGTTTATGGAGAGGCCTGCCTCACCCTGAGTGCCCCATTTGATCGTCAGAAGGGGTGATAAAGCAGCGCGATTTCTCATGACCGTGCTATGTCAAACATGGTCGGTCTAATGCTTCAGAGACCCGCCCTAATCTGCTTTGCTCTCGCCTTGACATACCTACCTTCGTGTAATATTTCTTTGGTGGGAAAAGCACCTGTCTTTGAATCCTTTAATATTCCAATAGTAGCAGGGTGGTTCGGCCCAAGAGATGATGCGCTGCCCTGTTTTGGTAATTATGTGGGCTCGCCATCATTAAAATGGAAACACGGAGGTAAGACTGCCATGGAGAATCAGCACCCTTTTAGAATCTCAAAGTTCTATATCTACCCGCTCATCATCCTAATCTTGGGTTTAGGCCTTTGTCAGAACGCCTCGGCTCAGAGAGGTATGCCTGGTAGTTTTGCAGAACTGGCCGAACAGCAAAGTCATGTGGCTGTGAATATTAGCACGACGAGAACAGTCAAGGGAGTGGAGAGGCTTTCGCCGTTCCTTGGAAGAGAATTTAAGGATTTCTTTGGGGATGAGTTTTTTAAGCGCTTTTTCGGTGAAATACCCGAAGAGCAATTAAAACAGCAAAGCCTCGGTTCAGGCGTCGTTGTGAGCGAAGATGGCTACATTCTAACGAACAATCACGTGGTGGCTGAAGCAGATGAGATCCTGATTACCCTTTCCAATAAGGAGAAATCCGAAGCAAAGCAGGCGAAGCTCATTGGCAGGGACCCCAAGACTGATCTTGCCCTGGTGAAGATTGAGGTTGACGGAATAATCCCTGCCGCCAGACTGGGAGATTCCGATAAACTCAGGGTGGGGGATTGGGTTGTTGCCATAGGAAATCCCTTTGGTCTGGGGAGCACGGTAACCGCAGGTATTGTGAGCGCAAAGGGGAGGACATTGGGCGCTGGACCGTACGATAATTTCATACAAACTGACGCGTCAATAAATCCCGGGAATTCCGGTGGGCCCCTCTTCAATCTAGACGGAGAGGTGGTCGGGATCAATACTGCAATCTTCACCCGGACCGGGGGAAGTATAGGCATAGGCTTCGCTATACCCATTAACATGGCCAAATCGGTTATGAGGCAATTGAAAGAAAAAGGAAAAGTCGTGAGGGGGTGGCTCGGCGTGACCATTCAAGTGGTTACGCCAAAACTCAAGGAGAAGTTCGGCCTTGAGTCCGAACAAGGAGCCCTGGTAGCAGAGGTTGCCAAGGATAGTCCTGCTGACAAGGGAGGGCTCAAGAGGGGTGATGTGATAATCAGTTTTGCTGGAAAGAAGGTAAAGGAGATGAACGCTTTACCTCCCCTTGTTGCTGATACACCAGTTGGCAAAGAAGTGGAAGTAATTGTAATCAGGAAAGGAAAAGAAAAGAGGCTGACCATAGCTGTTGGAGAACTGCATGAGGAGAAAAGAACGACAGGGGCCGGTGAGGAGATTGAAAGGGTTTTTGGGCTTACAGTGCAAGAACTCACCCCGGAGCTTGCAGAATCGTTATCCTTGAAAGGCGAGAAAGGGGTTGTAGTTACCAATGTGAAAAGGGGAAGCCCTGCTCACGAGGCCGGGTTGCAGAGAGGTAATCTCATTCAGGAGATAGAGAGTCAGAGAGTTGAAGGCATGGATGACTATAACAGGATAATGCGAGAATCAAGCTCAACCAAGCAGATCCTCATGGTGATAAAACAGAGAGGGCATACGAGGTATGTGATACTAAAAAAGGAGCACTGAGGCAATCTGTTACTACCGTGCGTCATTGCCTAACGGAACAGGCGGTCGTTGCCGTTACGATAGTTGCCTCGAACCCCTATTTGATTTGCCTGCGTTGATCAAAAGAGATAGTTGTAGGAATACAACGCATTTAACAGAAAGAGGTCTTTTACCTCCTTACCATTAGCTTCCCTGGGCATCAGGCCCTTTGGGGTGGGGGATGGCAGAAATCAACCACCACAATAGTAGAGGGCGATGTGCTCATCATCTTCGGTCTGCAAAAGGGCCTCTCCCGTTTTCCCCGTGATTAGTGGCCCTTCCGTGAAATCTTTCCCTGGAAGACACTGCAAGTTGGCTACTTTCCTACTGATAGCGACCGTAAACACGTGATCAAAAGGACGGCCACCCCGCCAGTGAGCATCAGATCATTGAGTTCTGTAAGAGGCGGATCACCCGTTACAAGGCGCTGAACGCTGTTGAATTTTACCTAAGCTCCCCAAGACCGGAGGAGGAAAGATTTTCAAGAGAGGCCTCAAGGAGAGATATGTGCTTGGCTGTCGAAAAAATGAGTTGACAATGATGTGTAAGGGGGATAGAAAAGACTGAAAATTCTGAGCCTAGATTGAACAAGAACAAAGGTGCCCTAACAAATGAAGCGATACGAGACTATCTACGTTGCCAATCCTAATCTTGAAGATGATGCTCTTGAGGAAATTGTTGCCAAGTTCTCTGACATAATAGAGAAAAAAAAGGGCTCTATCGTAAAGATCGACGATTGGGGAAAGAGAAAACTGGCTTACGAGGTGAAGCGATTCGATAAAGGTCACTATGTGCTCCTGGATTTCTGTGGTTTTCCTGAGGTGTTGACAGAACTGGAGAGAAATCTGAAACTTGACGATCGGATCTTAAAGTACATGACGGTCAAGATTGCGGACGACTTTGAACCAACTGATATTCCCGTTGAGACACAAAAAAAGGAAGACGAGTCAGAAAGTCAGGACGATGATAAGGGAAGATAAATCGATTAGCGACGATTGATTGTTTTTCGTGGAGGCAACAGAATGTTTATTAAGCACAAGATCTGCCGTTTCTGTGCTGACTCAAGCCTAAAGATCGACTACAAAGAGCCAAAGACCCTTACAATCTTCACGAGCGAAAGGGGCAAAATCATACCTCGAAGAATCTCTGGCAATTGCGCCAAGCATCAGAGAATTCTTGCTTTGGCGATAAAGAGGGCCAGAAACATAGCCCTTTTGCCTTTTACGACAGCGAAGATCAGGACCAGGGAACATCGGGAATACTAAGACAGCTATTCGGTTCGAAGACCTGGATATGGGGGCTAAAGGAGTTTATGTTTTTGTAGCCTCCATTTTGCTTTTTGGTATACTGTGACTGCCCCTATCTCTTACTATTCTTTATGAACCTCTCTTTTTGAAATTTGTCCAGCAGAAGTAGCCGTGGTTGGGGGAGAAGATATAGCCAAGTCTCCTTGGGGCTTTTCCAAGTCGCGCTTGCTGAACAAACCGTTAGTGAAAGGCCCTTTGCATGCAGGATGGTCTTTCAGCGCCAGTGGGGGCTTTTAATTAGAGTGTAAAGAAATTCGGACATTGCTTTGAGTTCTCCAGTTTCCTGATTGAGATAAGCATGAAATAGTATTGAAAAGGGCCGTTTTTTACTGCATATTGAGGGTGAAATTGTAATTGGAGAAGCGATATGAAGGTAATATTAGAGCAGGATTTTGAATCTCTCGGTTTTGAGGGCGATACAGTGGAGGTTGCAAGGGGATATGCGAGGAATTACCTTATTCCGAAATCAATTGCCGTTGAGGCCACAAACGCTAACCTGAAGGCCTTGGAGATGCGAAAAGACAAAATAATGGCGAAACGCATGAAGGATAAGGAGGAAGCACAGAGGGTAAAGGAAAAGATTTCAGGGGTAACGGTAACGATAAAACAGAAGGCAGGTGCTGAAGGCAAATTATACGGTTCCGTGACAACCCGAGATGTCGCCCAAGAGCTTGAGAAGGAGGGGATTGTTGTAGACCGGAGAAAGATCAGCCTTGATGAGCCAATTAAGTCTTTGGGTGAATTTGATGTGCCGATCAAACTCTATCCGGAGGTTCAAGCCAACATAAAAGTAGTTGTCGAACCCGAGGAAGAACAGTCCTGAAAAGGTAAGTATGCCCAGGAAGAACGAAGAAAACAGTTTGTCTAGGTATAAGGTGCCTCCCCATAACCTGGAGGCTGAACAGACGATTTTGGGAGGCATATTGATCAATAATGATGCGCTCAATCAGGTGGTGGACATCCTCTCTAGTGAAGACTTTTACCGAGAAGCACATACTCATATATATGAAGGCATGCTGAGCCTGTATAACAGGGATGATCCTGTTGACCTCGTTACCCTTTCTCAGATTTTGAAGGAAAAGGCTATCTTGGATAAGGTTGGTGGAACGGACTACTTGGCGTCCTTGGCAGAGGCAACCTCAACTTCAGCAGGTAGTATATATCATGCGAAAATTGTTAAAGATCTGTCTACGAGAAGGAGCTTGATTGGCCATTGTTCGAGGATATCCGAATCGTGTTTCGAGTTTGCGAATGATACTGACGAGGTTCTTGATTTGGCGGAGCAATCAATATTTGAGATTGCAGAGAGAACCATTGCTCAGAATTTCTTTCCCATGAGCGAGGTCATAAAGGAGAGTTTTAAGAAGCTTGAAAGCACCTCTCATAAGGGTAATTTTATTACGGGCGTCGCAACCGGATTTACTGATTTTGACAACATTACCGCAGGCCTCCAGCCTTCCGACCTCATCATAATTGCCGGCAGGCCCAGCATGGGCAAGACGTCACTGGCCTTAAATATCGCATATAATGCCGCACTCGAGGACAAGCTCGGTGTAGCTATATTCTCCCTTGAGATGTCGAGACTCCAGCTCGGCATAAGGATGTTGGGATTCGATGCAATGATCGACGCATCTAAGCTGAGAAGGGGGTCTTTGCAGGATGATGAGTGGGGTCGGTTGACCGATGCGGCAAACAGGCTCTCAGATCTCCCCTTGTATATCGATGATACTTCCGGATTGTCAGTTTTGGAGCTAAAGGCTAAGGCCAGGAGGTTGAAAAAGAGATATGACATATCCTTGATAGTCATTGATTACCTCCAATTGATGCAGAGCAGGAAGTCAACTGAATCGAGACAGCAGGAGATTTCGGATATTTCCAGGTCGTTGAAGGCCCTCGCAAAGGACCTGGATATCCCTGTGGTAGCGCTTTCACAGCTCAACAGAAAGGTTGAGGACAGGCCCAATAAGCGACCAATACTGGCCGACTTGAGGGAGTCGGGCGCCATAGAACAAGACGCAGATGTGATCCTTTTTATTTACCGGGAAGAATTGTATAACCGAACAGAGGAAAACAAGGGGAAGGCGGAGATTAACATCGCCAAGCACAGGAACGGACCGACCGGTAAGGTCGACTTGACCTTTAGAGAGAAATATACGAAATTCGATAATTACTACCGGGAAGATATGGCAGAGGGGTAATTGGTGCCCAATAGTTGCTTGATCTACAACTAAAACTTGAGGCATAACCATAAAGAAGGTATCTGGAAAGACAGGTGGCCTCAAAGCCAGCCACTCAAAAAGACTGCAAAACATCTACAGACAACGCATCTCCGAGAACGAAATAATTTCTCGCGAGATGGCACGCCGAATTGCCGAGATCTCCTTTGAGCTTAACAGACAGATAGCCGTCCTCATTGGGAGGAGGGGCGATGTGGAGTACGTGATCGTTGGGAGCGATCAGCGAATCGTGATCCCTGATCTGACCCGGTATCGATTTGGTGCGGGGAGGCTGAAAGGCCTAAGGTGCGTACATACCCATATCCACGGAGAACCGTTGAGCCATGAGGATCTCATGGATCTATCACTACTTAAGCTCGATTTGATGATGTGCATTACCATCAATGCTCAAGGCCTCCCTGCTGATCTCTACTATGCCCATCTTCTTCCTGAGAACAAATTAGGTCAATCTTGGACTGTAGAGCACGTAGCTGATATTGGCAGGCTCCGCTTTGATTTTTCGAGATTTATCAGAGACCTTGAAACTGAGCTTGCGAGGGCTGCGTCAGGTGTTGGCATGGAAAAAGCGGAAAGGGCTGTCCTTGCTAGTGTTACCAAGGCCTCAAGAAGGGAAGCCGAAGAATCACTTCAGGAACTAAAAGAACTGGCCGTCACAAGCGATCTAGTGGTGGTGGGCTCTCTTATCCAGAGGAAACCTAAAGCAGATTCTCGTCTTTTTCTGGGCAAAGGAAAATTGAGCGAACTCGTTGTATATGCCCTTCAAAAGGGAGCGGATCTCCTAATCTTCGACGGCGAGCTGAGCCCTGCACAGGTCAGGTTCCTTACCGACTACACAGAAATGAAGATAATCGATCGGAGCCAGCTCATTTTGGATATATTTGCTCGTAGAGCGACGAGCAGGGAGGGAAAGATTCAGGTGGAACTTGCCCAGTTACACTATCTCCTACCCAGACTGGTTACCAAGAATACGGCCATGTCACGACTTACCGGCGGTATAGGTGGTCGGGGTCCAGGAGAGACCAAGTTGGAGATAAACAGACGAAGGGTAAGGGATAGGATTGCCCTCTTAAATAGAGAATTGGACAAGATAAAAGGGCAGAGGAAAGAGAGGAGAAAGAAGAGGGAAAACAAGGGTTCCCCAATAGTTTCGATTGTCGGTTACACAAATGCAGGAAAATCAACTCTGCTCAATACGCTGACCAAAAGTCACGTTAAGGTAGACGATAGGCTATTTGTTACCCTCGATCCTACAAGCCGTCGTCTTAGACTCAATGGCAGGGAGGCTATCCTCACGGATACCGTCGGATTCATAAAAGACCTGCCTGAAGACCTCTTGGAGGCCTTTGCGGCAACCCTGGAGGAACTGCATGAAGCAGACCTTCTTCTCCACGTCACCGATGTCAGTAGCCCAATGGTGGAGGATCAAATAGCGTCAGTAAAAAGGGTACTGCGCATCCTTGATCTGACGAGGATACCAACGATTCTTGTCTTGAACAAAATAGATAAATTGAAGGGAGCCCAGAGCACAAATCTGCCCAAAAATTTGGGTGGAATTCCAATTTCAGCTCTCGACCGTGCCAGCCTGTCAGGGTTACGAAAAGAAGTGGAAGCTAGGATATTCTGATGCCCTGCCATCCGTTGGACTTGATCTTGTTCTGATTCCTTGTAATGATGAGACTCTCACAAAGGGGTAGTGAATTTATCAAGCGCATCCCCCGAGTTGGGTCAAGGAGAAAGAGTGTAGTCGAAAGGGCATCAGCCTCCATTGCCGTTGTGGCTGTAACTGAAACGCTTGTATAG
The DNA here is from genome assembly GCA_035527895.1 of Desulfatiglandales bacterium. Lineage (GTDB taxonomy): Bacteria > Desulfobacterota > DSM-4660 > Desulfatiglandales > B25-G16 > JADFWK01. The sequence continues at coordinate 13,360 of DATKZQ010000216.1, read as the reverse complement.
ATAAGCGGCGATAAACCGGTTTTAGGGTTAACGATGTGATGAAGGACCTTTTCGCGGTCAAAGAATACCTCGTAGTTGCCTGATGTGGCAATAGAGCCATTCGTAATCGCAACGGTATCGGGGTAATTCCTTTTCTTTAAGGGGTCTTCGATTGCAATTTTCCAGGGCCTATTATTTCCCTTGTCTCCTATCGTTCTGATATCCCCCCCTGCATTGAGAAGACCATGATGGATACCGTGCTCCATCAGCTTTTGAATTGCCTTATCCACAATAAAGCCTTTGGCGATTCCATCAAGGGTAATCCCCATGCCGTCTTTTTTGAACGCGATAGCCGATCCATCAAGGGAGATGAGTCTGGAGTCAACAACCTCCAGGAGTCTGGCAATAGTCTCCTTAGGCAGTGGAACGCCACCCTGGGCCATAGGTGATTGAGTGAAAGCATCTAAAACCGGTTTTACTGTTATGTCAAAAAGGCCATTGCTGACCTGGTGGTAATGCAGGGATTTTTGTATTACAAACAGAAGCTCAGCAGGGGCATCCTTGAGGGCTTGGGATTGGTTTAGCTGAGAAAGCGGTGTTTCATTATCATATCTACTTAGGAGTTTGCTCAATCTTTCAATCTCTTGAAAGGCTCGCGCAATGGCTTCCTCCGCATGGTCTTTGGAAGGGTCAAGAACAGTTATTGAAACAAGGGTCCCCATGCCGATTGTTGACCTTGATACCTTATAGAGTTGGTTATCAAATTTTACCGCCTCCGCCAAGGGCGCACTTATCGGGCATGTTGCCAGGCCGATGCCAAGAATAGCAGAAAGTCTCAAAAAGTCTCTCCTGTCGAGTTTTGCTTGTTCCATAGGCTGAAAGGCTTCTCTAAGCATACTCATCTCCCCTTAAAAAAAGGTTTTTTCGTCTATATCATTTGAATCATCTTATTACAAGGTTTTTTTCCTTTTCATGAGTTTTTCAGGGCCTCTCTTCTACGATCATTTCTTAAGTTGGTTTGCCATTCCTCGTGGAGAGGTTGAAAGTGACCCGTCTGCCGTCGATTAGGTACTTTTCCGATTGACTCCTCACCTCGGCAAAATTTGCTGTCTCAAGGAAGCCTCTAAGCAGCTCAATTCCTTCCTCGAGCCTCTTGTCCTCGTTTCCCATTTTCAGATATTCGTCTGCACGCTTCCAGTATTCCCTTTGAGCAGTGGTCTCAATACAGGATTTTATTGTCGGGGCCAGCTTAACAATGACGGCCACGGTGGTATCACCTCAAAGAAGGGTTGCGTGAATTTTCCTTCATACAGTAACACAAAATTGAGGACTCTCGTCAAGAAATGCTTTTATCCCTTGACAGGTCGTGAGTTCTTGGAGATATGGGTAAAACCCTCTATAACAGCTTGCTTTTGGACAAGAGATGGCGTAAGGGAGATCTCATGGAGAAGAGTTGGGGAGGTGACAGCATGATGAGAAGAATTTGTATTATCTGTCTCGTGGTTTTATTGGGAGCATCGGGCAAACTGGTTTTTGCTGATGGTAAACCCAATACCGGGACGACAATAAGCGAGAGTATTGTAGAAATCTTGAATTCTATCAATGAGATTATTAGGAGCAGTATAGCGATTGCCGAGGCAGAGCTGAAGGAGCTTCAATGGGAACTTAGGAAAAAAGGGGATTCCCTTGAGAAGCAGGCTGGGGAATCCATTGTTCAGACGCTCCACAAGACGCTCGCTGAGCTGAAAAAACTCGAAGAGGCCCTCAAAAAGAACCTTGCAGAGATGGAAGGACTTTCGCGCGATAACTACAACAAGTATCGAAAGAAGCGGGAACACTTGGAAATGCGGGTCGAGCGATTCAAGGAGAGATTGAAGGCACTTGCTGAGGAGACGGAGAAAAGACGTGAGTCATTGAATGAGCAAGTTAGAGAAAAGGCCCTTGACATCGTTGAGGAGATGAAAAGGACTCTGAATCGCATGGAAGAGAGGGTCAAGAGACAGAGACAGGTCGAAAATATGCTTTCAACCTAAACAAACCGGAAATGCGACCATCACCGGCTCGGGCCTCCGCATTGGGTGGGGTAATCTATGAATCCTCTTGCCCCCGAAAGAATTTTTGTGCCTCCCCAATGTCCTTTTTGATCTGCTGAGAGAGTTCTGCAGCGCTGGCAAAGGGTATTTCATCTCGCAAGCGCTTGAGGAAGTTTATCTTGATCTGTTCATGCATTATAGTGGTGGATAACCCGAAGATATGGGTTTCTATTGAAAGGTTTTTCTCCTTGAAGGTTGGATTGTAGCCTATGTTCGTTAGCCCTTCAAAGAGCTTGTCTTCAAGTTCCACGGTAACGATATATACGCCTTCGCGAGGTATAAGCCCCTCGGGCAAGCTGATGTTGGCGGTTGCATAGCCGAGAAGGGACGCACCCCTTTTCTTACCTTCAATAACTTCGCCTCTAATCTGATAGCTTCTCGCGAGCAATCGATTGGCGTCGGATACCCTGCCTTCAATAATCAGATTACGGATTGAGGTGCTCGACACCAGGGTCTTACCCGCATACACAGGTGCAACTTCGTGAACCTTAAAATTGAACTCCTGGCCCATTTCCCTGAGGAGCTGAATATTGCCCTCTCTGTTATGGCCGAAGACATAGTCGTAACCCACTACCATCTCTTTGATCCCGATCTTATTCACGAGGATTTCCCTGACAAAATCACGAGCAGATATGCCAGAAAACTCTAAAGTAAACCTGATCAGGAGCAATATGTCTATCCCCTGGCTTGCTACCAGCTCTTTCTTCTGCTCGAGCACGGTTATCAGTGGCTTCAGCTTTTTGGGAGACATCACCTTTATGGGATGAGGCTCGAAGGTCATGACCACCGAGGTTCCCCTTAAAGCTTCTGCCCTCTCTTTCACCATTTCAAAAAGGCTCTGATGCCCCTTGTGGACTCCGTCAAAGTTACCGAGCGTAACCACAGGGTTCTTTATATCCGTAGGCAAAGCATCAAGAGTAAAGATTTTAGTCATGAACCACGTTACCTTCCTGCGATCGTATTTTCTTTTCAGTCCAGCTGTATTTTTCGCTGAGGGCTTTTTACCCTATTTTCTCGTTTTTCACAATCTCTATTCGTCTTCGCCAGAATACCCTGCAGCGCACCGTCGCCATAGCGGCTTTGGCGCGTCGGTGACTTGTCGAAGCGTAGCGGACTTTTCCGCCGCAATTATGCGGGAGATACCGACAAATCGGCGCTGCAGTGATGATCAGCTAATCCCTACTCCCCCATCATATTGACCCTTTGCCGTTGTACCTGGATCAGCATTGCTTTCCGTTCCTGTATTGTTAGCAAGGTCAAAATGAAGTGAGAGTTTCAGGTCATCTGCGGCTGGGCGTTGGCTCCTGATCTCAGCAAAGCCCACGTGAGATTCCGGCAATCTCAGTTCGGCATATATTCCGGCATTTTAGCGGAAGGAGGAGGTGGCCAACCTCCCTTGAGGCTTATAGATATCGCCTTGAGAGAATTGCCATGACCGGATAGCGATAGGTAGGTACATGTTCTCTAACCACCATACCATTGAGTAAACACTTTTGATCGATATAAGCTATTATTCAACTTAGAGCAACAATCGATTTTGATATTGTTATGTCGATGAGTTCAGTTCATATATGGCTTTGAGCCCCTCGAGGGTCAAAAACTCCTCGACATAGTCGATAGTAGTGGCCTCGGATTTGATCAAAGGGGCTAGGCCTCCGGTAGCTAAAACAGTCACATCAGCCCCCACCTCTTTCTTTATCCTGTTCACTATGCCATCGACGAGGCCGGCATAGCCATAGATTAGGCCTGAATTGATGCTGCTTATAGTCTCCTTGGCGATGACGGTTTTCGGTTTAGCGAATATCTCAACCCGAGGCAACTTGGAAGCTCTCTGGAACAGGGCCTCGGCTGAGATGGTGATTCCAGGAGCTATTGCACCTCCTTCATACACGCCATCTGAAGAGACATAGTCAAACGTGGTGGCCGTTCCGAAATCCACAATGATCAGTTTTGTCTTGTATTTCCGATATGCAGCCACTGCATTAACGATCCTATCGGCACCGACCTCCTTCGGGTTATCATACTTGATGGGCATTCCTGTCTTGACACTTGGTCCTACAATCAATGGTTCTTTTTGGAGATTATGGACACAAAAATCCCTAAATGCGCTCAAGAGGGGTGGCACAACGCAAGAGATAATAACAGCGCCAATTTGTCTCGTCTCCAATTTCGCTGGGATGAGAAGGTTGTTGATTAAGATCGCCAGCTCATCAGCGGTCATATCCCTTTCTGTTCTTATTCGCCAATGATTCAGCATGGCACCATTTTCAAAGATGCCGAGTACGATGTTGGTATTGCCGATATCAACGCAGAACAACAACATAACACATCCTTCTACTATCCATTCCAGAGGTTATACATAATGGGAGTAACAAGCGTGGTTTTTACCTAGACTCTTGGTTCAGACCTGCCGGATTTTATGGCATCGATCATGCGCACGGTCTCTTTGGCAGCCTTTACATTGTGGACCCTCACGATATCTGCACCATTCATTACAGCCGCAGCAACAGTTGCCATACTGCCGGTCTCACGTGAATCTGGGGGAAGGCCGAGTGCTTGACCTATAAAAGCCTTATTGGAGGTCCCCACCAGAATTGGTTGCCCAAGAGATGAAAAGGCATCTAGCTCTCTCAGAATCTTAAGATTATCGTCGAACGATTTCCCGAAGCCAATGCCCGGATCAATGATAATAAGCTCTTTTCTTATGCCGACTGAATCGGCTTGTTCCACGGCCTTCCTCAAGAATGCAATTATCTCTCCGATCAAATCCTCATATGTTGGGTTTACCTGCATATCTTGAGGGGTTCCCTTCATATGCATCAAAACAATTGGTAAATCAGCCTCTGCAACCAAAGGGCCCATGCCGGGATCAAACCTGAGAGCACTTACGTCGTTTACCATTGTGGCGCCGGCCTCGATAGCCAGTCGAGCCACTTCGGTCTTATAGGTATCTATACTTATGGTGAGCCCCGTTTCTTGGGCGAGGGCCTTGATAACCGGTATTACCCTCCTGAGCTCCTCATCAAGGGGAAGTGGATCTGAATATGGTCTCGTAGATTCACCTCCAACATCGATAATATCTACACCGTCCCTTGCCAAGGTCAGGCCATGGTTCACCGCGTCACGCAAGCTAAAATAGGCACCGCCATCAAAAAAAGAGTCAGGGGTAACATTCAGTATGCCCATGACCGCTGTTCTACAGGCAAGATCAAGATGATGCCCTGACCAATCCAATGCCTCAGGTTTCTGTACCTGCCGAGTCAATTTTCTTTTTCCTTGTGGATTTTCCGGTTTGCCTGCCTCTCTTCTTATTCCCTATGATTTCTTCAATTTCAGGGCCTGTTAAGGTCTCTCTTTCCAAGAGTGCTTGGGCCAATCTATTAAGGGTTTCAATATGTTCACTAATAAGTTTAAACGTTTTTTGATAGTTCTCGCTTACGAGATTGTTGACCTCTTCATCAATCTTCTGGGCTGTGAACTCGCTGTAGTCTCGGTGTTGTGCTATTTCGCGTCCGAGGAATATCTCTTCCTCTTTTTTCCCGAAAGCAAGGGGGCCGAGGTTCTCGCTCATGCCGTATTCACAGATCATCTTCCTCGCGATCTCCGTTCCCCTCTCTATATCGTTGCTTGCCCCTGTCGTCTGGGTATTCAGGGCGATTTCCTCAGCTATTCTTCCTCCCATGAGGATACGGATATTGTTGATGAGGTACTCCTTGGTATAAGTATGCTTGTCATCGAGAGGGAGTTGCTGTGTCAGCCCGAGAGACATTCCCCTGGGGATGATAGTCACCTTGTGTATTGGGTCCGTATTGGGGAGGAGCTTGGCCACAAGGGTATGTCCTGCTTCATGGTAAGCTGTAGTTCTTTTCTCATCATCGCTTATGATCATACTCTTTCTCTCTGTACCCATGAGCACCTTGTCTTTCGCATCTTCCAGGTCTGACATATCAATCTTGTCTTTGTTTCTCCTGGCTGCAAGCAGAGCCGCCTCGTTGGCCATATTCTCAAGGTCGGCGCCGGTAAAACCTGGCGTTCCCCTGGCAATCACAGATAGGTCAATATGATCTGCCATCCTGGTTTTCCTGGTGTGAACCCTCAGTATCGCCTCCCGTCCTTTAACATCGGGAACGGGAACGACTACCTGCCTGTCAAACCTTCCCGGCCTCAAGAGCGCAGGATCGAGAACGTCTGGCCTGTTGGTAGCTGAGATTAGGATTACCCCTTCGTTGGATTCAAATCCATCCATTTCCACGAGGAGTTGGTTGAGGGTCTGTTCTCTTTCGTCGTGACCGCCTCCAAGTCCGGCTCCCCTGTGACGGCCAACAGCATCGATCTCATCTAAGAAGATAATGCAAGGGGCATTTTTCTTCCCTTGAGCAAACAGATCACGTACCCTCGAGGCGCCAACACCGACGAACATCTCCACGAAATCAGAGCCGCTAATACTGAGAAAGGGGACCCCTGCCTCTCCTGCTATAGCCCTGGCCAAGAGGGTTTTGCCCGTTCCAGGCGCCCCCACCAGGAGTACACCTTTAGGTATTCTTCCCCCGAGGCGGGTGAATTTCTTTGGGTCCCTCAAAAACTCGATAATCTCCTGAAGTTCCTCCTTTGCTTCTTCGATACCGGCCACATCTTCGAAAGTTACCTTATTCCTATCGTCACTAACCAGTCGAGCACGGCTTTTGCCGAAGGAAAGTGCCTTGCCGCCTCCCATCTGCATCTGACGCATAAAGAAGATCCAGACCCCTATTAAGAGAATCATAGGAAACCATGAAACGAGTACAGTCATATACCACGGAGAAGATTCGTCCGGTTTGGCGGTTATCTGTATTGCCTTGTCACGGAGGATCTTTATCAATTCAAGATCCTTGGGCGCAAAGGTCCTAAACGCTCTGCCTTGGTTCGTCATGCCGGCGATTTTGTCCCCTTGAATAGTTACCTCGACAACGTCTCCTCTTTCCACCATAGTCAGGAATTCACTGTAGCTCAACTGTCCTGTCTGCGTTGTCTCTTTCTTAAAGATTTGAAAGAGCAAGATCAACATAAGGCTGATGACCAGCCAGAGTGTCAAGTTTTTTGAGAATGCATTCAACTACTTTTTCCTCCACCTAAGTTAGCAAAAAATGAATCACCAAAATGCACATGTAAAACGTTATCTTATAGCACACTTTCTGCAACTTCACATCTTAAAATTCTCTTTGTACTATCTCTGACCCTGTATCTGTCATCAATTTGGATGCCGCAGACCCAGATTATGTCATTACCACTCGTTAGAATAAGTATCCGTTTTCTTTCTTCAGAGAAAATCTTTTTGTCTATGAAAACATCTTTCACCTTTTTAGAGCCTTTCAGCCCAAGGGGCATGAATTTGTCTCCTACCCTAAAGTTTCTTACCGAGAGGGGCCACTCGATTTTTTCGAGATCCATGAATGCCACACGAGGTGAAAGAAAGGACTCTGAGAAATCTCTTTTTGTTCCTTCCTTAAGGAAAAGAGTCTGATTGATTTCAGGAATATGAATGCTTCCCATGTGCTCTAACTGGCATGAAAAGTCTTTGATCTCATCTTCAAGGTCTGTCGCAAATCTCAGCCGTTCGTATGTCTTTATTACCACAAGCTTTTCCGGAAGGTTCGTTCTGACTTGAGGTTTAGGATTATTGATAAGATCCCTCACTGCCCTGACATGTTCCCGATTTATCCTTCGCAAGGTCCCCCTTATCTGTTTGATTGCCTCTCTGATAACGTCAAACTGGGTTGACATGGGAAGATCCTTAAGGACGCTAACTGACAGGTCTATTGCATCCTGCGAAGAATGAAGAGTAGCTTTTTTCAGGAACGTTCTGGCCTCCTCTTCGATCGAATGAGTCTTTTCTCTGCAGAGAGAGGCTAGGGCCCCGAGGTGCTCGATAAACCTCGGTTGGTAGCCTAAGAGAAGCGGTATCAGGTCTAAGCGTATCTTGTTTCTGAGATACTTCTTATCCAGATTTGAGCTATCTACGATGAATGACATATTCTGGTCTTTCAGGTACGCATGTATCTCATCCCTCGTTACTTGAATGAGGGGCCTAATATAGCGATTATCGCGGATCGGAGGGATTCCCGATAGCCCCTTTGGGCCACTCCCTCTCAGAAGATTCATAAGAACTGTCTCTGCCTGGTCATTCATGCTGTGACCGAGGGCGACCTTTTGGGCATCGTGCTCGGATAAGATCTTTTCAAAGAAACTATATCTGATTATCCGCGCCTTTTCCTCAAAAGATGTTCCAGGTACCCTGACCAGATTATGGGCCTTTTCGGAGGCGAAGGGGAGATTAAATATACCGGCTAAGTCTGCAACAAATTCGGTTTCTTTCTTGTCCTCTAATGGTCGTAAGCCATGATTCAGATGGGCAACGATTAGGCTCATGGCCAAAGTATCTCTGAGCTTAGAAAGAATCCTCAAAAGACAAACTGAATCTGCGCCACCGGACACAGCTACAACCACAACATCACCCGGCTCGACCATGTTATGATCGAGGATCGTGGAGAGAACCCTTTTTTCGGTTGGATGCAAGCTCAACGTGAGATCTGTCCGTTGTTAAGGTTTAGCCCGTGATCTGCCATAGCCTGTGGGTGCCAAAGTCGTGTTGTTATTTCCGGACAACCATGAGTCTAAATGAGGGCTTTAGGCGACTATGGAGTAGCCAACCAGCGTTGTCGGCTGGCATTGCGCCGGGAACTGTGATCAAGTCAAACATGCCAAAACTTCAAGAGGCACCCTATCTGGAGGGTACGATACCAAATAAACGCAGTTCCTATAAAGGAATTTGTGTGATCAATCAATTCCTTAATTGTATTGACCCGTTGTGCTGATTTTTATTACAATGATTTCGGATTTAGGTGGAGGTTTGCCATTGGGAGCGAAAGACCCTGCTGACGATCGGGGCGCGACCTTAAGAAAGATAAAGGAACGTCTCGGTCTTATGGAAAAAGAGAGGCTTTCGCCTTATGCAACCCTCAGCTCTCAGGCTATGAGACGCCGAGAGGAACCGGAGATTGCTGAAGGTCACCGGGAGAATTTTTCTCTTGATGCCGACCGAATTCTCCATTCATTAGCCTATACCAGATACATTGACAAGACCCAGGTATTTTACCTCATTAAGAACGATCATATTACCCACCGTGTTCTCCATGTGCAATTAGTCTCTAAGATCGGCAGAACCATTGGGCGTCTGTTGAGGCTCAATGAAGATCTTATTGAGGCAATTGCCCTTGGTCACGACCTAGGGCATGCACCTTTTGGCCACGACGGCGAGAAACTCTTGTCGGAGTTATCACTGAAGTACGGCCTGGGAAATTTCCTCCACAATGCACAAGGTGAGCGGTTTCTAGAGGTAATAGAAAAAAAGGGGCAGGGTTGGAACCTCTCACTTCAGGTTTTAGACGGTATGCTAAGCCATAACGGGGAGGTTCATAACCCAGATCTCTACCCCGATAGAGATAAGGACTTCAACAGACATGAGCAGGAGATTAGAAAGCTTACAGAAGACCCCACTTCCCAGGTTTGGCCGATGACGCTCGAGGGATGCGTCGTAAGGATGGCGGATACCATCAGCTATGTAGGCAGGGACATAGAAGATGCGATACGGCTGGGGTTGATCACAAGGGATGATCTGCCAGAAGAATGCACACGGAGATTGGGAAGAACAAATGGAACAATTGTGTATAACCTGGTTGAGGATTTGCTTACCGTAAGCCTGGAAAAGCCCTTTGTTTCGTTTAGCCCCGAGGTTGCGGATGCCCTAAAGAGGCTTAAGGATTTCAATCAGGAACGAATCTACACCCACCCGCAGGCCAAGCATCAAACGCACAAATTGGAATTGATGTTTAGGCTGCTTTTCGAAACGTATTACGAGGACCTTCGATCTGGCGACGAACGTTCGGTTGTTTTCAGGGAGTTCTTGGACGGGATGTCCGAGGAATACCGGCGGAACACCCCACCTGCCATGATTGTCCGGGATTTCATCGCCGGGATGACGGATGATTACTTCTTGCGTCAGTGCCAGGAGAACCTCATGCCTCAGATCTTATCAGATCGCTATTAAACTCCTAAAAAATCGGGATGCCCTCCTTTTGCGAGTATCAGTGAAAGCAAAGCATTGAACAGAAGGCGAGTGGCTATCAAAAAGCTATATTGTAACTATACGGAACTATTAGATTTTTTACATGACACCCAAAAAAATTATTGACAAAAGATAAATAAAGCAGTAAACAACTTTTAGTAATCTTGAGAATAAACTTGCTTGGCCCAGAAAAAATGCATTCGTCGACCCACCACAGGGACAAGGTTACCCTTGGCCATCTAAGAAAGAACTTTACAGGGAATTTGGTTAAGCCCCTCGTGTGAACGGCACCGAGGGGCTTTTTAACGTCAGCGAGGCCTTTTTTCACACCTTAACCGGACAGGTTCAAGAGAAAGGAAGGGTATGACGAGCCTATCTGTATCCATGTCTTGGCACAGGAAAAAAATATGCAGGAGAGACCATTGAGTGAATCAAAGGCTCTTCGAGCCTTGCATTCGCCAGGCAGTTCAAATTCGGCAAGCAATGCGTGGAGGCCCAGATGAATAACGGAGGCGAGGTGAGAGAGGGTGAGATTCTTCTGAGACTCGAGAATATCTTTATGGCCTTTGGAAGGGTGCAGGCTCTCAATGGCGTTGATCTTGAGGTTAGGAAAGGCGAGATACATTCCATTATTGGGCCGAATGGTGCCGGAAAAACGGTAATGATGAACTGCATTAACGGCCTGTATCGCCCCCAGAAGGGTAGCATTTATTATAATGGGCAGAGGATTAACAGGCTCTCTCCCCACAAGAGGGCAGAGCTTGGAATTGGCAGGACCTTCCAGAAGCTTGAGTTGTACGGTGGAATGACCGTACTTGATAATATCAGGATGGGCTCCCATATACATCTGAGATCGGGTATCCTTAGTGGCTCTGTTTATGCGGGTAGGGCAAGGAAAGAAGAGATAGAGGAGCGAAGGTTTATTGAAGCGGAAATCATCGATCTCCTGGAGATTGAAGGTATCCGCGATCAGGTTGCCCATATGCTTCCTTATGGCTTGCAGAAGCGGGTTGAGCTCGGAAGGGCGCTGGCACTGAGGCCGGAGCTGCTCCTTTTAGATGAGCCCATGGCAGGCTTGAACCTGGAAGAAGTTGAGGACATGGCACGGTTCATTCTCGACATTAATGAAGAGGAGCGCTGGAAGGTAACCTGTGTATTAGTCGAGCACGACATGGGAGTGGTGATGGACATCTCCCACAAGGTTCTCGTGCTTGATTTCGGCAATATGATTACCGATGGCGCGCCAGAGGAGGTTGGCAACAATCCTGACGTTATTAAGGCATATTTAGGCGAAGAAGACCTTTACATTTCGAGGAGATGAAATGGCTGAGCAGGCGATCGAAATCACCAAAGACCTCACCATACCGGAGCTGTTCTACCGGCAATGCAAAAGGTATGGGAGTCGAAAGGTTGCTATGCGAGAGAAGGAGTTTGGGATATGGATACCGCATACCTGGCAGGACTACCTTGAGAATGTAAAATATCTCTGTTTGGGAATGGTGAGCCTGGGGTTGAAGAAGGGAGACAAGGTGGCCATGATCGGAGTCAACAGGCCAGAAGGCATCTGGGCAGAGATGGCAGCAATGTGCGCCGGCGCCATACCGGTGTGGCTTTTTCAAGATTGTATGATGGATGAGGTCAAATACATAGTCGATCACTCCGATAGCAGGTTTTTTGTAGGAGAGACCCAGGAAGAGGTTGATAAGGCCCTGGCTATTATGCCCAATTGCCCAAAACTGGAATATGTTATGTGGGATGACCCCAAGGGGATGAGAAGATACCATCAGGAATTCCTAATAAGCATAAAGAAAGTCCAGGAGCTTGGCAGGGAACTTGATGACAAAGAACCCGACCTGTTTGAGAAGATGATCAACGAAGGGCATGGTGAGGATATTTGTCTGCTTTTTTATACCTCCGGGACTACAGCACTGCCAAAGGGAGCCCTCTTAACCCATTACAATATGCTGAGCATGGGGGAAAACCTCATGGCAGTTGATCCCTGCTATGATACAGACGACTTTGTGTCGTATCTTCCCTTTGCATGGATCGGGGAGCAAATGATGTCCATCTCATGCGGCCTTCAGGTTGGCTATACCATTAATTTCCCGGAAGAACCGGAAACGGCACAGCATGACATTCGAGAAATCGGCCCACATGTCATGTTTGCCGCCCCCAGGCTCTATGAGGGCCTCACACGGCAGGTGCAGGTGAAATACCTGGACTCAACCTGGATAAAGAGGATGGCATATGAGCTGGCCACAAAGATAGGGTATCATGTTGCCGATCTCAAGTTTGAAAAGAAACCGATCCAATGGTACTGGAAGCTCCTAAACTACTTTGCTTACATCATTATGCAGAAAAAGCTCAAGGACCATCTCGGAATGTCTCGGTTGCGGCATGCATATACCGGCGGTGCTGCAATGGGGCCCGATCATTTTCGCTTTTTCCATGCCCTGGGCGTAAACCTGAAACAGATATATGGGCAAACTGAGATAGCCGGAATATCCGTTACACACAGGGATGGGGACATAAAGTTCGACACCGTAGGCACCCCCATTCCCGAAACCGAGGTCAAGATCACTAAAGACGGAGAGATACTATCCAGAAGCCCATCGGTCTTTCAGGGCTACTATAAGATGGAAGAAGAGACAAAGAAAACACTCAAGGATGGGTGGCTTTACTCAGGTGATACCGGTTTCATTGATGACGACGGGCATCTGGTGGTTTTTGACAGGTCAAAGGATGTCATGATCCTCAATGACAGCAGGCCCTTTGCCCCTCAGTATCTGGAGGCCAGGCTCAAGTTCAGCCCTTATGTAGAGGATGCCTGGGTCGTTGGGGACAAACTTCCCTACGTTACGGCTGTCATGTGTGTCGATTATTCCGTTGTCGGCAAGTGGGCTGACGAGCACAAGATTAACTACACAAGCTATCCGGAACTCTCTCAGGATCCAAAGGTTTACGATCTTATCCAGAAACAGATAGAAGAAGCCAATAAGGGTCTTCCGGAGCCGGCCAGGATTAGGAAATTCGTAAACCTCTTCAAGGCATTTGATGCGGATGATGACGAGCTAACCAGGACCAGCAAACTCAGAAGGGGTTTTATGGCCGAACGATACAAGGATATTGTAGACAATCTTTACAAGGATACAGACACCGTTCACCTCGATATGACCATCACCTATGA
>DATKZQ010000215.1:0-9703 GCA_035527895.1 Desulfatiglandales bacterium | reverse complement strand
AGATCCCCTTGCACCAACTCACATGCCATGCCCAAACCGACATTGAGCATCACGTTTTCCGTGCCCGACCGCAATCCCATCTCCTGACCGCCACCATGCATAAAGGGCTCAATCGCTACCCCCCTTCTGACATAAAGTGCTCCCACACCTTTTGGCGCATACAACTTGTGGCCGGCAATGGTCAAGAAATCCACTCCAAGATCATCTACCTTTGTTTCTATTTTGCCAACGGCCTGCGCCGCATCTGTGTGAAACAGAATTCCATACTCCCTGGCAATAGAGCTTATATCGGCGAGGAGCTGGATCGTTCCCGTTTCATTGTTCGCATGCATCACGGTGATGAGAATCGTATCCTTTCGTATCGCCCTCTTCACCTCATCTGGGTCCACCTGGCCGTATTTGTCTACGGGAAGGAATGTCACATCCAGCCCCGTCTCCATGAGAAAGAGGGCCGTATTGAGTATGGCTGGATGCTCGATCCTGGTAGTAATGATATGGCGACCTCTGTTGCGCATCGTCCATGCCATAGATTTCAGAACCATATTGTTGGACTCGGTTCCACCACTGGTAAAGATGATCTCGTTGCCCTCGCACCCCAGCAATGCGGAAATCCGGCCCCTTGCCCTCTCCAGGGCCTCCTTTGGCCTTTTGCCCATGGGATGGGCGCTACTCGGGTTCCCGAATTCCTCTAGCAAGAAGGGCTTCATTGCCTCTGCGACCTCCGCTGCTATGGGGGTCGTGGCATTATAATCAAGGTAAATCATCAGCATCCTCCAGAGGTTGAAGAATAGATGTTTATGATGCTCTCGCTTCCTTTCGAAATGTTGCCCTCATGAGGAAAATAGGTGGTTCCGAGAGGTGATATCTATACCAGACCATAAGGCCGAAGGCTTATGGTCATACAACTTTCCCTGATTTCTTCCTTATGCCTTTCGCCTTGAGCCCTAAGCCCGTCACTTATTTGGCCACCTCCCTTGAGGCTCATGGATATCACCGTGAGGGAATTGGCATTGTCTGACCGGCAGTTACCACCTACCTCCTCAGTGAAGCCCGCAACCGGTGTGGCTTCAGTAAAAGGTCGAGGGCGTTGTTAATGGTGGGCACTACCACATCAGAGGCCATCATGGCCTCTGGCGATGCCCCTTCTCTTCCAACCACACAGATTCCAATACACGATTCTCTCAGCATGGAAACATCATTGCAACCGTTGCCTATGCTTATGGTCTTATCCCTTCCCTTTCTTAAAACCACAGCCAGCTTCTGTTCATCTTCCAGTCCCTCATTTATCCTGTAAATCGATACCGGCAATTCCTTTAGAAGGCTTTCAACATTCTTGTTGGTATCTGCTGTAACAACAGTTATTTCCAGGCTCTGGCTGAGCTTCGTCAATCTCTCCCTGACACCTCCGATAATCTCTCCATCAAGCGCAATTGTCCCGTTAAGATCTAAGATCAAATGCTCCAGGGTATAGGTACCCCTTCCCGGTATAGTTAAATGTATCATGTCTTCACTCTGCTACGAAAAACCTTCTTATCAGCCCCTCCCCTCACCTGGTCCATGACTATGGCACCGTCTCAATCACCAAAGTTTGTATGTTACTGTCTGCAATATGTCAATTAGGAAAGGCCTTCCCTCCTTAAACCAGAAATGCTCTTGACTTTTCTCTTTCGATATATTTATTTCAGAGTCCCGGATTTGTGGTGGTGGGATATAACCGATAGAAAATACCAAGAGGTGGCTTTCTTATTTTTTAGCCATGACCGAATACACGAAAAACGCTGATATAAAAGTAATCGTCGGATTGACGCTCGTCCATTTCATCGGCGATTTTTATTCCTCTTTTATCAACCCTCTGCTTCCTGTGTTTGCCGAAAAGTTCGCCCTCACCTTAACGGAGGTCGGCATTCTCGCAGGTTTGAGTGGCTTTCTGGCATTTATCGTTCAACCAACCGTAGGATACCTCGCTGATCGTCACCGGACGCGTTTGTTCGTCCTGGGCGGTCCATTACTGGCTATTGTCTTCATCTCTCTCGTCGGGGCAGCCCACAATTATCTAGTGCTGCTTATTTTCATATCAATAGGCTCCGCAGGCGTCGCCATGTTTCACCCTGCAACTGCTGGAATGATTTCTAACTATTCGGGCAGACATTTCGGCCTTTCCATGTCTGTCTTCAATACAGGCGGTACCTTTGCCTTTGGTGTGGGTCCGCTTTTCATTACGTATCTTGTGGGCACCTACGGCCTGGAGGTTTCACCAATCTCCATGGTTTTGGGCCTGGCTGTGATGGTAGTGCTCCTTAAGGTTGTGCCGTCTCCCCAGGGAGAGGGATTGGCCCATCTTGGCTTTATCGGTTCTCTCAAAGAGGTTTTGGGCTCGGTTTGGAAAGCTATTATCTTGATTTGGGTCGTTATGGTTTTGAGAGCCTTTGTCGGTCACTCTTTCAGAACATTCATCCCCGTTTTATACGCGCAGGAAGGGTATTCTTTGGTGGCTATCGGGGCAGTAGTATCTTTGTTCACCGTGGCAGGTACTGTCAGCGGGCTTCTAGCAGGCCTCCTTTCAGATAGAGTGGGTTATAAACCCATCTTTTATCTTGCACATGGTCTTACGACCCCCAGCCTGTTTCTCCTACTTTACCTCAAGGGGAATTGGGTTTTCTGCGGTGCCTTTTTTGCTGGATTTTTTTCGATGGCTACTCTGCCACTGGGTGTGGCCATGGCACAGGAGCTAGCCCCCAAGGGCAGAGCAATGGTTTCCAGCCTCATGATGGGCTTTGCCTTCGGGCTCGGGGGAATAATGATGCCACTAACGGGTAAGCTTGCAGACATCTTTTCGATACAGGGTGTTCTCCTGTTTCTGGCGATCATACCGTGCCTGACCATCTCCCTCATCGCCCTGTTGCCTGAGACAAGATTCAAATACCGGCAATCTATCCATGAATGAAGTTCCCCTTTACCTTAGATTGTGCCTTCCTTATTTTCTCGCGAATCCGGTCTAGGAATCCATCGACTGAAACGAGAAGGTGTTCGTTTTCACCTTCGGCTATCTTCTCAAACTCGTCGTACGCCGTCACGTCAAAGAGCATCCGCCGACCGTCAACACGCTTCAGATAGGCCTCTGCCCGAACCGTGCTCCCTAACGGCGTGGCAGCCAGGTGCCTGATATTGATCATGGTGCCAACGGTCATCGATTTACCAGGTACACACTTCTCGATAGCGTTACGGGATGCCTGTTCCATGAGCAAAACAACTCGGTGTGTCGAAAGCGCGTCTGCACCGATGTTTCCCAAAACGCTGGCCAGATCCTGAGGACCTACCACCATCTCCTTGACACCTTTCATACCAACTCTCATCTCAGACATTGATATCCTCCCTCTTAAAATATTTACTCTTCCCCTTTTCAAAGATCTTCAGTGGTTTCATGGAATCATATTCACGAAATTCTATTGATCTTGCCCCTATTTGCCTTTATAAGTACCCTATAAGGAAAGATTCCTATCAATTGCATGACGGAGGCCTCATGCCCCGTGATATTGGACGAAATTGTGCACGGATTCGTACACAGCGTCGCAGGATGAGGTCGCGGCAACAATGACGTGCTGGTGCTAACACCTCGAACAACACACCTCATAGTCATCAGCATGGGACATAGATCATAGCCTTTCTTGGGTTAGCATGCTTTTCGACGGCAAACCATACACATTCGATCGCATTATACGGATCGGCATAACCGTGGGGCTGTTATGGGGCTTCATCTGGCTCCTGGGGTATTTGAGCGACGTGCTTATCCCTTTTGCAGTAGCCCTCCTTTTAGCATATCTCATTAATCCGCTGGTACAGTTAGTACAAAAGAAGATCCATAGCCGGCTCATTGCCGTGGTTATCAGCCTTTTTGCTGTCACAGTTTTTGTGGCACTGGTGGCTTGGCTTTTTATCCCCGTAATCGTACGAGAGATAGGGCAAATGGGCCAGATTTTGTCCAGACTCGTCAGCAATACGGATTTAGCCGAACAGGCCGCCAAACGTTTGCCGCCTGATCTCTGGCAGGCCCTTAAGGACTACGCAGCGAGAAAGGAGGTTCAAGAATTCTTCAGAACCGAGAATTTCTGGAAAATCGCTGCGGCTTTAGCCCGCAAGGTCTTGCCCGGGGTCTGGGGACTCATCACCGGCACGGCAAGTTTTCTCATGGGCCTCATAGGGCTGGCTGTCATCGGGCTCTATCTTGTATTCTTGCTTTTGGACTACCAGAAAGTAAAAGAGGGCTGGAAGGATCTGATCCCACCTGCCTACCGGGAAACGCTCATAGCCTTTCTGAACGACTTTAACGCCGGCATGAACCGCTATTTCCGAGCTCAGGCCTTAGTTGCATCTATTGTAGGGGTATTATTCGCCATCGGCTTCTGGCTTATTGGCCTGCCCATGGGCATCCTGCTGGGCCTGTCTATCGGGCTCCTGAATATGGTCCCCTACTTGCAGATTATTGGGCTCATACCCGCCTTTTTGCTGGCCCTGGTCCACGGATTGGAGACAGCCGGCAGTGTATGGACAACCGTGGGGCTGACAGGCCTGGTCTTTGTGGTGGTCCAGGCAATCCAGGACGGCATTCTGGTACCTAGGATCATGGGCCGTATTACCGGTTTAAGTCCTGCCATGATCCTGCTTTCTCTATCAATATGGGGGAAGCTGTTGGGTGTCTTCGGGCTCCTCATCGCCCTCCCGATGACGTGCTTGCTGCTGGCCTATTACCGTCGTTTCCTCGCTACGACTCCGGTAACCAAGGGGCCATGACTTGCGTCTGGCGATGACAGTAATTAGGATATAGTCATATAGCGCTAAAAATAGCGAGACCCCGGGGAGTTGACGCAACCCATCCGAAAAGCTGAATCCATATCAGAGAAATGGCCGAGGAGCAAAATCAATGCATGAACACAGTGCCAAAAACGCCTTCTCCGAACGGTTATTTGATTATCGGTCGGTGGAAAAGAGAAAGCTCATACTTTCACTGTCGATAACTTCAATAGTTATGATTGTGGAAGTCGTTGGCGGTTTTCTAACTCACAGCATTGCACTTATAAGTGATGCAGGCCACATGTTTACTCACTGTTTCGCGTTAGGGATAAGCCTGGCGGCCATTATGATTGCAAGGAAACCGCTGTGTCATCACAGGACCTTTGGTTTGTACCGAGCGGAGATAGTAGCCGCGTTCGTAAATGGATTATTTCTCCTTTTCGTGGTTGCCATAATAATTTACGAGGCCATCCTCAGGATCATTCACCCTGAGGAGGTCTTAAGCCTCCACATGTTGATGATCGCCTTTGTCGGGCTCGTTGCGAATCTGGTCAGCATAGGCATTCTCCATGGCAGCCACAAAGAGGACATGAATGTGAGGAGCGTGTTCTATCATATGGTTGCAGACGCTGCATCGTCGGTGGGCATCGTGATCGCAGCGATTGTCATCTTTCTCACGGGATGGAATATCATCGACCCCTTGGTGAGTTTAGGAATTTCGGCCGTTATTATCTATTGGGCATGGGGCATCTTAAAGGATTCCACCATAATCCTCCTCGAGATGGCCCCAAGAGGACTCAATACCGATATTATCTCCGATGATCTGAAATCGCATTTCCCTGAGATCAAAGAATTATTTAATGTGCATCTCTGGACCATCACCGCGGACATGCTGGTATTCTCAGCCCATGTGGTTGTCGATCAAGAACAGGGCAATCTGGTAAACCAGTACAATTTGATTGAAAGGATAAACCGATATCTTTCGGAAAAATACCGCGTAATAGAATCTACCATTCAAATGACATCCGGGCAAGTAGCGGAGGTATGCGAATAGGTGACTCTATGGCTACCCTCATTATTGTCGCATAGAGAGACTCCAGCTAACCCCACAGGCCGGCCCCCAAGCAGGCATGCACCTCTACGGGAAACCGGTCTCAGGCGATTCCTTCATCAAAACTCTTGGTCACCGGGCCTCAGGTCAAAGCGATTGCGATAAAACCTAACTACTCCAATCGGATGGATGAGGGCGGCTGTAATGAAGGATATCCTGGAAAAGCTTAAAGGTGGCGACCGGCGTTCGATTGGAAGAGTGGGCGAAGTTGCTAAGGACGTACTCAGTGATCCTTCCCTGTTCCGAGTTTTATTCAAAGGCCTTTCGAGCGATGACCCGGTCATAAGGATGAGATCTGCTGACCCCGTATCATAGCCGAATTTCTCTTTGCTTAATGACAAAAGCCTGCGTATAAAGGGTTGGTCCCAAATCCTTACGATTTATATACTGATAATAAGAGAGGAGGAAACTCACATGAAGATCAACACAAATGATTTAAGAGTTATTGACCCAGGAGAACGCATACTCATGGGGCCGGGACCAAGCAATGTGCCCGCCCGCGTGTTACAGGCCATGTCTGCGCCATGCATTGGCCATTTAGACCCCTATTTTCTATCGGTAATGGATGAAACCCAGCGTCTTCTCAGATTTCTGTTTCAAACAGAAAATCCTTTCACCATTCCCGTATCCGGTACCGGCAGCGCGGGTATGGAAACGTGTTTGGTCAACCTGATAGAACCGGGAGATGAGGTGGTCGTATGCATAAACGGATTTTTTGGTTCCCGAATGGCCGATATCGTCGGCCGTGTGGGCGGACGGCTCGTCAGGGTTGATGGTCAGTGGGGCAGAGCAATCGATCCGGAGGCTGTGCGAAAAGACGTCCAAGGAAGAAATCCAAAGATTATCGCTCTGGTGCATGCGGAGACCTCCACCGGGGTATGCCAACCTCTCGATGACATAGCAAATATCGCCCGCGAAGCAGGTGCGCTGCTTCTCGTAGATATGGTTACATCCCTGGGAGGCATGGAAGTAAGTGTGGATAAGATGGGAATCGACGCTGCCTATAGCGGATCACAAAAATGCATATCATGCCCCCCGGGTCTGTCCCCCATCTCATTCAGCCCTGCTGCCATGAAGGCACTCGAAAACCGCAAGACCCCGGTGCTGAGTTTGTATCTGGATATGAGTATGGTTAACAAATACTGGGGTGCAGAAAGAAAATATCACCATACTGCTCCTATTAATATGGTCTACGCTCTCGCTGAAGCTCTCCACCTGGTTGCAGAGGAAGGTCTCGAACCGCGTTTTGCCAGGCATCAATTAAATCACAAAGCCCTTGTTGCCGGCGTAGAGGCAATGGGTCTTTCGATGCTTGTTCCCGAAGGCGAGCGTCTACCAATGCTCAACACTGTCTGCATTCCTGAAGGCGTAGAAGATGCGAAAATCCGCAAGGCACTGCTGAACGATTTTGAAATTGAGATTGGCGGTGGCTTGGGCGATCTGGCGGGCAAAATCTGGCGCGTTGGTTTGATGGGCCACTCCTCATCCAGGAAAAACGTAATGTTGTTCCTCACTGCTCTGGGGACGATATTGAAGGCTGAAGGGGTCAAGGTTACCCCGGGCGGACTTGAGGCGGCATCGGGTGTCTACTCATAGAGGTATTTTCACCTCTAATGAACCACCCTGCAGCAAGCTGCAGGGTATCCAATGTCAAAGTCCCCTCCCTTAATGGGAGGGGATAAAGGGGAGGGTGACCAAACATTTTATCACCCCCACCTAACCTCCCCCATCAAGGGGGAGGCACTATGTTGTAACCCTGCAGCAAGCTGCAGGGAATTATCAAGTTAAACTCAGCCATCGTGCGCCAGCAGAATTAGAGACTGATTGTGACTCCAATGCCTTACTGGGGAAAGAAGAGATTGGCAGTGTGAGCCCGATTGGGCCCCGAGAAGCCCCATCCTCTGACGTAGTCATGAACGAAAGAGAGACATTCATTTCAGGTGTACTGCCACCACAGGAGCATGTGAAACCGGCGTGGTGGTTTGCCTTTCAGGATTCTAAGCTTCTCGTTTATTCCCGAGCTTCTTCCGTAACCGTCCCTTGCCTGCCTGATATCAATGAGTTTAATTTGGAGACCAAAGGACGACATTATCTGGGCCAACTGGGAGCCTGCCCCTGTTATGCAGTGGACCTGGATGAAGGTACGTCACCACCGCCCGGGATGGCTTTTCTGGGATTACGCCGGCTCTATGGTCAGGTAGACGAAAACCTGTTTCAGATAGCTGGCCGTGCAGTGCAGATTGTCGAATGGGACAGGGCAAACCGGTTCTGCAGTCGGTGTGGCAATCCCATGCACTTACGGTCAACCGAGCGGGCTAAAGAATGCGACCTGTGTGGCCTGCTCAAATACCCGCGCCTATCCCCTGCGATTATTGTGCTTGTTGAACGGGGCCGCGAACTATTACTGGCACGCGCTCACCACTTTCCGCCCGGGCTCTACAGTGTTATTGCCGGCTTTGTAGAACCGGGTGAAACATTGGAAACGGCAGTGGTACGGGAAGTACAGGAGGAGGTAGGTCTTTCCATCGGGAAGATACGCTACTTTGGGAGCCAGCCCTGGCCATTCCCCGATTCCCTCATGATTGGGTTTACTGCCACCTATCAAGGCGGTGAGATCACCCTTGACGACGCGGAAATTGCAGACGCCGGATGGTTTACAGCTGACAACTTGCCCACGATTCCCAGTACGATTAGCATCGCCCGGCAATTGATCGACTGGTTTGTGGCGAAACAGGTCAAATCCACGGGAGATAATGAAGATATTGAAGGCTAGCCTTATTGGTGGATCAACCTCGGTCACTAATGAATTCAAACTCGTGATTCACACGTATTTCACCAACTCCAGCAAGATTTCTTTTGTTGTTACAGGTCTGATTCCCCCGCCGCGCCGGCATTTGTCATAGTTCTCAGGAATTCCAGCTAGGAGATGAGCATGGAAGCCCTGCTCGACTGGGGCATAACGGTTATCCGTTGGTTCCAACAATTCAGCCCAACGCTCGATCTACCATTCAAGGCCTTCACCCTTATGGGAGAAGAAGTATTCTTCACCTTGGTCATATTTTCTGTCTACTGGTGCATAGACCGCAGCACCGGCGTTAGGCTCACCATCCTCTTCCTGCTTTCAGGATATATCAACACGGTGGCAAAGGTGCTCGCAGGCCAGCCCAGGCCATTTCAGTACGACTCCCAGGTTCGCAAGTTGTTTGAGGCCGGCGGCGGAGGGCTTCCAAGCGGCCATACCCAAAACACCGTTGTTATTTGGGGCGAACTGGCCTCCCGGTTTCGCAAGGTGTGGTTGTGGATAATCACGTTACTCCTCATGGTATTCGTACCCATTTCACGGGTCTACCTGGGGCTCCACTTTCCCACGGACCTTGTCGGGGGCTATCTGCTGGGTTTTTCACTTCTTTTGCTTTACCGGTGGCTTGAACCTGGCGCCGCAGTGTGGCTCAAAAGTAAAGGCTTGAACTGGCAGCTGAGTATAGCCCTCGCGCTACCCGCCCTTATGATACTCCTCTTTCCGAGCGACGAAAAAAACGGCCTCATCGCCGGGGCAACACTGATGGGAATGGGCGCGGGTTTCGTAGTGGAGCAGCATTTCGTAAAATTCCAATCAGGCGGTATCTGGTGGAAACAAGTAGCGCGGTTTCTACTGGGAGCAGCTGTCGCATTCACGCTTTGGCAGGGGTTGCGGTCTACATTTTTCGGTCTGCAACCAGAATCTCTCTATTGCTTTCTTCGCTACGGATTGGTGGGCCTCTGGGGTGCGCTCGGCGCTCCATGGGTCTTTGTGAAGCTGCGACT
>DATKZQ010000214.1:0-7175 GCA_035527895.1 Desulfatiglandales bacterium | reverse complement strand
AAGGTCTTCTTGGTGAGCCCGCCTGCGGTGAAATCATCCGTGTAGCAGGCCATGTATCCGGTGAGGTCTTTTCTCTGCCAGGCCTGCTGCCAGGTTGAGATCACCTGTTTGATTGCCGCCAGGTCCTCCTGTGGGGGGGGTCGGTCTTTCCTTTTGAAGAATTCATCAACGATCTTCCATTCCGGGCTCCTTTGCTGCAGGTAAAGCCTTTTCTCTCCAAAGCTATGGAATCTATCTGCCCGGTAGGTCTGATCAAACTTGGCCAGGGTAATTCCGCCTTCCCTTAGGATCTGCAGGTTATCTATGGTTATCTCCACCGCGTCGTAGTGTTCACTCAGCCTTTTCTTATAAGCCCGCCACTGCAAGCTGGTTTTTCCCTGTCCGGTAAAATCCTCAGTATAGAAGGACATATAGCGATCGATCTGACCCCCTTTCCAGGCATGAGTCCAATCGTCAATAAGAGACTTTATCTGGGCCCTCTCTCTGAGGAGCTGTTCCTTTTCAACGAAGTTGATCTCTTGCGTTATGATGACGGGCGTATGTGTTTTGCTGATATATCCTGCAAGGTCTCTAATGCCCTCATTGGTAAAGACAATACACCCGTTGGTGTCACGAGGTTTGAGTACCTCATTCGTTCCATGAATCCATATCCCATATCCTTTTCTCCCCAGTTTCCGGTCCCGCACGTTAGGATAGTCAAGCGGGAATGCACGGTCTCCATAAATGGGGGCCAGGTCTTCTCGCTCGAATGAATTGGTAATGAAATAGACACCCTCCGGTGTCCTCTTATCGTTCCTCTGTGTCTTAGGTCCCTCATTTTCCCCTGTGGAGCAAGGGTAAACCGCGAGAGGATTATCAAGGTTTTGCGTATCATACAGGTAGGCCTTCTGATGAGCCATTTCCACTAAGAGTATGTGACTTTGGTTCTGTGGGGAGAAGTAGACTAGTGAATCCGGTATGGGTTTACCCGTTTCCGGCCCCAAAGGGGCAGGCCCTGCCGCAGCGACCCCGGCTGCATAAAAAAAGGCGGCGAAAAACAAAAGTAGCTTGATAACTGGGCGAGATACCCGAAGAGACGAACCTCTGTGTGCTGCTAGAAATCCCATTTCAGTGAAGCAGAGCCGGATGGGCTCGTGAGGATCAATTCTAATGATTGAGAGGCCTCAGGCAGGCCGTTCTTTTTGAATCTGAAAATGTAGAGCGTCGTCCAAGGGGATACATAGGGCAAAAAGGATTCGGACAGTGCCCGGTATCTACCAATCTCCCTGGATGATGTCCTCCGTTTCTTGACCTTTCTGATCTCTAATGGCTCGAGCCTGAATCGCCCGTCCTTGATGAGATAAACCCTCCAGAGAGATCCTGTTTCTGCAAAGTCATCCCATTCTTTCTCCGGCGTATATATCGCTACCAAGAATCCATCATAATCGCCGGCTGCGCTCATCTGATCGTCAAGCATCTTTTGGCTCTCTTCGGGCGTTTGCATATACAGCCGTCCATATTCTTTTGCAAAGGCCCTCCTGAACTCTTCCGACTGGTAGGTTGCCGTAACGAGAAGCTCTGTGCCGAGGCCTTTGCGGATCGAACCCTTCCGGGTCCACTTGTCCAGGATTTCCCGGTAATCGGAAGATGTGAATTCCGTGTCAGAAAGCTGACTGTATATCCTCTTTGAGGGGCTACAGGTCGAAAAAAGAGGCAGAAGCAAGACAAAACAACAGACCGGATAAACAAAGCGAATGGGGCCCTTATTGAAATACCCTGGCAAAGATCTCCTCCACATGTCTCAAATGGTAGCCCAATGAAAATATCTCGTCTACCTCTTTGTTGTCAAGGTACTTTTGGATATCTGAGTCAGCCGTCAGCAGTTCTTTGAAGCCTTCTTGGGCGTGCCATGCCTTGAGAGCAATCCTTTGCACCAGTGAGTATGCATCTTGCCGTTCACACCCTTTGGCTATCAGGGCCAGCAATACCTGCTGTGAAAAGATGAGGCCTCTGAGTTTTTCAAGGTTCTGAACCATGGTTTCCTTGTTGACTCCCAGATTTTTTATCATACGGGTTAGTCGGTTCAGCATGTAATCGATGAGGATGGTGCTGTCTGGCGCAATGACCCGTTCCACGGAGGAGTGGCTAATATCCCGTTCGTGCCAGAGCGCCATATTTTCCAAGGCGGCAAGGCAATTGGAGCGCACCAGCCGAGCAAGACCGGAGAGGTTTTCCGATCCAACGGGGTTCTTCTTATGGGGCATGGCACTGGAGCCCTTCTGACCAGGGGCAAAGGCCTCCTCCACCTCTTGGACTTCCGTCCTTTGGAGGTGTCTGATCTCTACGGCGATCTTTTCAATTGATCCGGCAAGGATGGCGAGCGCAGTGAAGTATTGTGCGTGTCGGTCTCTCTGGATAATTTGAGTAGAGATCGGTGCAGGCTTCAGCCCTAACCTTTTACAGGCATAAGCCTCAATCTCAGGCGGGGTGTTTGCAAAGGTCCCGACCGCCCCTGATATTTTGCCATAGCCTATCACGTCCAAGGCCTGCTCGAGCCTGGTTAGATTCCGCTTCATCTCGCTGTACCATACCGCCAGCTTAAGGCCGAAGGTGATCGGTTCGGCGTGGATACCATGAGAGCGGCCGATCATGACCGTATCCTTATGCTCGTAAGCCCTCTCCTTAAGAACACTGAGAAGGCCCCGAACGTCGTCTATGATCAGCTCCATTGCCTCTTTGAGTTGCAGTGCAAGGGTTGTATCCACGATGTCAGACGAGGTAAGCCCTAGGTGAATAAACCGGGCATCAGGACCTACATACTCCTCGACATTTGTCAAGAAGGCAATAACATCATGTTTCACCGTTTCCTCGATCGCATGTATCCGCTCAACCGAGAAATTCGCCTTGTTCTTGATGGTATCAAGGGATTCTTGCGGCATCATGCCCTGCTCGACCATGGCCTCACATACTGCTATTTCAACCTGAAGCCATGTGGCGTAGCGATTGTGCGGTTCCCATATCGCACCCATCCTTGGAAGCGTATACCGTTCAATCATAAAAGCACCTCTGTTGCAGTAACAACCATTCTTCTATAAGGTAATTTGCCGATGAAATCAAGAGTCTTGGTGTTAAGAGCGCCGTATTTGCGTTTCTTGAAATAAGGTAACACTTTACCTCTTTGAAATTAATCGTAAGCCGAGCATGGAGATGTCTTTTTTTGCTCTGCCCTCTTAACAAGGCCCCGTACAGGGCCGTTTCAAACCGACGCACCTCCCCATAAGCCTTAGCACTAAGGTAGCAGCCTGTGTGCGCCGTTTTGAAACGCCCACTCCTCTGAACGATGGGAGGCCTGCCCTGGCGCTCAGCTTCAGGAGTTTTGTATGGATACGAGAGTATTTCACATCTCAGTTCTCCTTACTCATGCCTTATGAGCCAGGTCTGGGCCAGGGACAGAGTCAAAAAAAGACATCTCCATGCTCACCATACTGTTTCTTTCATGTATAACCCTGAAGCGAAGCGTCGGGGTCAGGTGCTAACTAGTTCAAGGAAGGAGATTGAAGATGACTGCAAAACTGATTAAGGGAACGGAAATTAGAGATGAGATTCTCAAAGAGCTCAAGGGGGAGGTTGACAAGATAAAGAAGGAGCATGGCGTTGTGCCCGGCCTGGTGACAATTCTTGTCGGAGAAAACCCTGCCTCGATTTCCTATGTTACCTCGAAAATCAAAACAGCCCAGGATTTGGGATACAAAGAGGTGCAGGACAATCAGCCCGACGATATTTCCGAGGAGGCCCTGCTTGGCTTGATAGACAAATACAACAAGGATGACTCCATTCATGGTATCCTTGTTCAACTCCCGTTACCCAAGCATATTGATGAAAAGAAAATTCTCAACGCCATTGATCCGGACAAGGATGTAGACGGATTCCATCCGGTCAATGTGGGCAGATTGATGATAGGTGGGGGCGAGGTTAAATTTCTACCCTGCACCCCTGCAGGCATCCAGGAGCTGATCGTCAGGGCTGGTGTAAACATAGAGGGCGCTGAGGTGGTGGTTGTGGGCAGATCAAACATCGTTGGAAAACCAATTGCCAACATACTACTCCAGAAGGCCCCAGGTGCTAATGCCACGGTGACAGTAGCCCATACCAGGACAAAAGACCTGGCCTTTCATTGCAGACGGGCGGATATTCTGATAGTTGCCGCTGGTGTCCCCGGTCTGGTTAAACCCGAATGGATTAAGCCAGGTGCGTGTGTTATCGACGTTGGTGTAAACAGAGTCGGCGAGAAGATCAGCGAGAAGACCGGCAAGAAGATCGCGATTCTCAAAGGCGATGTTGATTTTGACAAGGCAGTGGAGATTGCCGGCTACATTACCCCTGTGCCCGGCGGGGTTGGGCCCATGACCATTACCATGCTGATGAAAAACACCCTCAAATCACTCAAATTCAAACTCGGCATTACATAAAGGCAACAACCGCTCGCGAGGGCCTTGAAAGAGGCCCGTTTTCAACGGACCTTAACTTCAAGGTAAAAGGTTTGTTCCGGTAAAGGGCGCGTATTTTCCCTTCGAGATACACGTTTTTCTCTGGCAAGACAGGGACAAGCGGCTCAATTTCTTCTACCTCATTTTGCCTCTTTCAGTAGACTTTCCGCTTTGGAAATATTGTAGTCCTTCTCATCAGGTTTCTTTATAATGAATTCAGTTATTATTTTTTCACTTTGCCTATTCTGCCTAGTGCGTTTAAGGCGTATTGCCTAACCTGAGGTTTCTCATCCTCCAGTAACCCTTCCAGCGGCTCCACAGCTTTATAGATTTCAGGTTTAAATTTGGCAAGCTTTCCTAAGGCAGAAGCCGCTAACCTACGTTCATTACCATTTGAACTTCTGGTAAACTCTATTATTTTGGAGATCACAGCGGGGTCATTTGATTTGCCAAGGGCCACAACCATAGAGATGCCCTTGGCATTTTCAGAGCCTACCCCCTTCATGCGGGTGGCTTGAGCAGGCTTTGGCTTTTTCTTGTACACTGTGGAGGGAATGGATTCAAAAAAACGTTTCACATCTTCAATATTATGGACAATATTCATCTCAGGCAAGGAGGAGACGATGGCCTTGCCATACGAACGGGTAACAAGTCGGGTGTCGAGTATGGCAACTACACCATAGTCGCTGCATCCTCTGATGAGCCGTCCAAACCCCTGCCTCAATACCAGAATGGCCGAGGGGAGTGCGAGGTCGTTGAACCACCTGTGTCCGAGCCTCCTGCATCTTTCTTGGTATACAGGATCTTCGGGTGAACTAAAGGGGAGCTTTGCGATAACCACCAGACTGAGCTTTTCGCCCCTTATGTCAATTCCTTGCCAGAAGGTAGCAGTTGCCAGAAGCACCGAGTGAGCAGTATCTTTAAACCACTGTATGAGTCTTGGAGGAGGCATGTCGCCCTGGGATTTGAAAGGGTAGTGTATCGTGATATTTTTTGACACAAACCTGAGATGTTTGTAAGAGGTAAACAGCACGAATGCCCTGCCACGGGATTCATTGATAAGCCCCTCTATTACCTTAAGGCTCTCTCGCTGAAATAGCTCATTATCTCCTTTTTCAGGGAGGGGCAGGTCACTGTCAATATAGAGGAGGGCCTGTGTTCTGTAATCAAATGGTGAACCAATTATCCTTTCTCCAAAGTCTTCAATGCCGAGCCTCTTTCTTAAGAAAACAAAATCTCCCCCTGCTGTCAACGTAGCTGATGTCATGATCACGCTGTCGTATTTGCTTATCAGGTCTCTAAAGGAGTTCTGGCATTCTATAAGACTGCTTTTCAACTCCAGCGCGCCGTTATTTCCTGCCATATAGTAGACCGTGTCCGTATCACTCCGCTCGATAAAATTATCTATGTCTAAGGCAAGTGACTTTACATAACCTATAGTCGTCTCCATTCTGTCCCGAAGCTCATCATCCGACAGGGACTCTTTCTGTTTTTCCAGTGTTAAAACAACGCCCTGTAAGGCGAGAGTCTTCTTTAAACCTTGCAGTTTTTCTACGATGGGAGCAGGGATTGGAAAAACTGTCTGGGATGGTATATCCATTCCTTTAAAGAATGATTCCACCTTTGGGATAAGGGGATCAACGAGTATTTTCAACCCCTTCAATCTGTAGAGGAGCCATGCCACCCGTGGATAGCTGAGGGTGCTACCCAGAACATGGCATATGACACTCTCAATCTCAGAGGCCTCATCGATGATCAACTGTTTTTGAAAGGGCAAGATATTAAAATCTGAAAGGAGGTCATAGATGAGGAGGTGATGGTTGACTACCAGGATATCCCTTTTGAACAGATGTCTATAGTGCCGGTAATAAAAACAGCCATCATAGAAGGGGCACGTTCTGCCGTTACAGTCTTGTGAATCACCACCGACCTTTGGCCAGAACTCAGGAATGAATGGAAGCTCATCTTTTTCACCGGTCCTGGTTTCAGACAACCATTTTTGAAATTCGATGTACACTGTGCTTATCTCTGTAAACTCCCTTTCCCTCTTTAGACAAAGATAGTTGTTCTTTCCCTTGAGGATATCGAATGAGAATTTTTGATGCAGTTCCTTTTGAAGAAAGACGAGATCCTTGCTCACCAGTTGATCCTGAAGTGCCAGGGAAGCAGTGGATACAATGGTCTTCTCATGTGACAGGATTGCCGGGATAAGGTACGCAAATGACTTGCCAACCCCCATGCCTGCCTCTATAAGGAGATTCTTTTTGCCCGTAAGGCACCGTAGGATTTCACCTGCCATTTCCCGCTGCTGAGTGCGGTCCTCATAATCTGGAAAGGACTTTTTTAATACACTGAAGCTCGATGATAATGCGTCCAGATTTGTCCTCCTTTTCTCCTTTGAGCCCTCCGGCCCCATAACCCCAGTACCGCCGTCTCCCTTCGGGTGTATCACGGCTCAAATAGGTCCCCCTCAACCGGGGAGAGCCCCTCATCTTCATTCTTGTTCTGACTTCTTGAACTTACAGATACTATTTCAACTTAGTCAACCGTTATTTCTTCTTGACGCCCTGATTCTATATCCAGAATCAAGGATTCCGGGATTGACCTCAGAAGGCTCATTTTGGTTACTGATGGTATAGGACCAGAGGATTTGCTGAGGAAGGGATATATGGAATTCGTTGTTCAGAAGGCCATTGATTGCGGATTCAA
>DATKZQ010000213.1:0-2461 GCA_035527895.1 Desulfatiglandales bacterium | reverse complement strand
TCCCTTGTCACGACCGGGGAATGCGACCCGTCTGATCTCCACATCCGGCATTTCCCCCGGGTGAGGCCACATTGGTGTATTCCGTCCTAACGGGTGGGTTAGATCAACAATCTTGGTGGTCATTTTTGGACTCCTTTGTTTAGACGTTTATATATCTTAGATCAACGAATACTCCAACCTCCCGCCCCTCCTTTGAAACGCAATCCATGTATAAAGAAACTTATATCGTGGGGAGATTTATATGAGCAAGCAAAATAAGGAATGCATTGAAACTTTTTCCACCCCACAAAAGCTTTTACCGGCAGGAGTCTACCATTTTGCCTTATCTTCACATGATTGCTCCTGACTAAACAGGTTCTTGTTTCTCATTCTGCACTACCAGCTCGTTTTCCCTGACCGGGAAGCCGCTTGCCACATCATCTAGCCCAAGAGCAGCCAATGTCTCAGCACGGGGTACGCCCGTCTCCTGGTCCCATCCCCGAAGCTGGTAATACTCCTTCAACATATCCTTAAATCTATCCCAATCGAGTACGTTTCCCACTGTACTGACTGCCTCATCACCTGGACCCGGGATGATCAGTTCCCGACCAAGGATATCAGTTCCCAGAGGCTCTTGGAAGTTGTACTCTGGTATGGAGTCGAATTCGGGAACTCTCCGGCCTTCTCGTATCAAGATAGCCCTTTGAAGATTGACGATGCGCTCAGCATACTGGTTGAGTTTCTCACCTGAAATGCCGGTAACTGCGGAGAATAGTTCCGCCTCCAAAGAAGGGTCTCCCACGTGGTCGGGCGTGTTGAATGAATCAGTGATCGGCCAAGCAAAGCTGCATAGGCCAAGGCTGTCCTTGAGATACGTACGATCCTGTATTTTTTTCGCAGCCAACGCCTTGCCCTCATAGCTTGCGAGGTCCGCTGCTTCCTCGCTGCCCCAGAATCCCTTGGCTACCTTACGAAATACCTCTGATGTGACAGGAGACAGGTCAGGTTGGACCAGGTGAGCTCGCCAGCGTGCGCATAAATGTGCCACCTCGTGGAGGATAGGCATGTGCATCCTCGGCTCCAGAGCGTAGAGCAGCGCGTGGGTGATATATGCTCTCGGCGGTAGCCAATCGCCCATGCCAATGGGCACAACATCACGAGTGAACATGGCCCGAGCCTCATCTGAGAGCTTCCCGCCGGCCCTTGCGAGCCCCTCAGCCAGGATATCGCCAAACCCCTCCCGGTACGCAATCACGTGAAGCAGTTTTTCTAGAAATTCTCTGGTTCCAATCTGAGACAAGGGCAGACCGGTTTCTTCCTCGGTAAGGCATCCCGATTGATAGCATGCATAGAGCCAGTTGACAATACTGCGGATTTCCATCGTGCACAGGGAGTAGTCATTGCACAGGGTCGGCGCATCGAAGAATGTATCTACCGGCTCATCATCCTTGGAGAACTGCCAGGGCATGTACACCTCCATGGACTGGCACTTTCGATACCCCTCTCTGCCGCTTGGTGTGCGGTATCTACCCCTGATGCACTCCAGTCCACATTGGTAACAACCACCCTTTCCCACGCACTCGACTACCATCTGGCGGCCTATTAGACTGGGTGGTGTGGACAGCCTGAAACGCTTGCTGATATGGATGGTGTATCGGTTCAGCTCCTTGAGCCTGTCTGGGTCGGCCACCGATGGCCTCCCAGTCCCCTTCACCACGAGGGCCTTGAGATTTTTGGAACCCATCACCGCGCCGAAACCTGCGGTAGCGGTCGAGTCATGGGAGGCAACAAGTACTGCTGTTCTGACCCGTCTTTCCCCTGACACGCCAGTGGTAAGAAACCTTATTGTGTTGCCATGAGCCTGTTCGAGAAGTTCTCTGGTTCGATAGACACCTTGTCCCCACAGGAAAGATGCATCCCGAAGCTTGGCCTTATTGTCGTGGATCCAGAGGTACATGGGTTTTGGTGCACGTCCTTCGATTACAACACCGTCGAACCCAGCCCTCTTTAACTCAGGTCCAATAAACCCACCGATACTGCCATAACAGTACCCTTCCGGGAGAGCCATAGGAGATTTGCCCACAACCGAGAGCCTCGAAGCACCTTGTACTCCGGTAGCCACCATCGGACCCGTCATGAAGATCAGCCGATTCTCCGGATCAAATGCGCCCATTTCAGGTGCCACTGTCTCCCAGTAAATCCTCGACGCAATGCCACGTCCCCCGAGGTACAGGTCTGTATACCGCTGTGTCGGGAAATGACCTACTTCCAGGTTACTCAGGTTTACGTGCACTATCTTCCCCATCCAACCATACATGGAAGCGTCCTTTCCTCAGCCCTACTCCACAATAGCGACTAACCGAACCAAAGAGGCATCACCCTCCTCATAGCGGAGGGGGAACGCGGCAATGGTACAGCGCATTCCGGTCACCTCATCAACGTCGCCCCCTGCATTCTCGATACCGGGGATTCCGGCACCGTA
>DATKZQ010000212.1:0-9725 GCA_035527895.1 Desulfatiglandales bacterium | reverse complement strand
ACCGATGAAAGAGTCGAGATGCTCAACAAGTTCGCGCAAGAGGGAGAGATGAAGGGCATCCGGGATGTCGCCTGATATATCCGATCCTATCTGCAATTTTCAGAGATACCTTTGGCACAGACGGCGATATTTGAACCAATGGCCCCGACTGATCAGTGAATACCTTCTACTATAGGGGCGGCCTTTCCGGGGGAAACATGGGTAAAAGAAGTGGTGAGGCAGCGATGACAGAGATGACCCCCAAAGAGTTTCGTGGTCTTGTCAGAGAGGGTAAATGGACAGACGGGACAGAAATGGTTTGCCGTGGATATGCTCAGGCTAATGTGGCAATCCTACCCAGGGAGACAGCATTAGCATTCTTGACGTTTTGTATTCGGAATCCACGCCCTTGCCCTGTGATGGATGTGACAGACCCGGGGAACCCTCATCCTAAACTGATAGCACCAGGGGCAGATCTGCGGACGGACCTCCCTAAGTATCGTGTATTCGAAAAAGGCAAAATAGTCAGTGAACCCACCGATATTACCGAGTACTGGCGAGACGACCTTGTAGCGTTTCTCTTAGGTTGCAGCCGTAGTTTTGAATGGGCCTTGCGAGACGCCAATGTGAGATTCCGCTTTCTTGGCGCTTATTCAACAAATATCCCCTGCATACCGGCTGGAATCTTCCATGGTCCGATGGTTGTTACCTGTCGTCTGGTAAAAGGTGCCCATGATGCTGTTCGAGCCATCCAGATATGCTCACGACATCTCTTCTCCCACGGTGCCCCGGTACATATTGGGGACTACGAGAAGATAGGTATTAAGGATCTATATAATCCTGATATGGGCCGCAGCGATCTTAGTGAGGGTGCCATTGCTCTTCAAGAACCGGATGAAATCGCATTCTTTTGGGGGTGCGGCGTTACCCCCCAGGCTGTGGCAATGGCCACCAGACCATCTTTAATGATCACTCATTTCCCGGGCTGTATGCTTGTGGCTGACAAGCTCTCCAGTGAATTGGTTGCGCTATAGTCCGTGTCCTTAGACTAACTATCAGTTTTCTTTACTATTTCTCTCAGGATAGATTCAGGCGTCATCGGGGTGCTATGCATCCTTACTCCTATGGCATCATAAATGGCATTCGCTATGGCAGCAGCAGGGGGCCCCATCGTCGGTTCGCCCACTCCTTTGGCCCCGTGCGGGCCGTAAGCAGCAGGAACCTCGACTATAATCGATTCAGTTTCTGGAACATCCAGAGATGTTGGCAATTTGTAATCGGTAAAATTGGGGTTTAAGACACTGCCCTTTTCATCAATCATTACCTTTTCTGTGAGAGCAAAGCCCAACCCCATGGACACGCCTCCCTCGATCTGCCCCTCGATGGCTACGGGATTGATCGCCCTGCCAACATCGTGAGCTGCTACATATCTCTTTATCTCAATCTGGCCCGTCTCAGGTACCACCTGGACCACGGCGGCATGACAGCCGATGGTGGTTCCCTTGAAAGCCGTGAATGAAAGGCCTTTAACTCTCGATTGATCGATCTCATCCATCTCGGGAAGGTAATAGGCCGAACCGACCACAGGTCCCCCGTCCTTTATGTGACGATCAAAGGATATCTCGGCAAAACTTACACCGGTACTGGGATTGCCCGTAATATAGATCCATCCATTTCTTGTTTCCAGACAATCGGGGCGGACCTCTAACTTCCTGGCAGCTTCTCGGAAAAGTTCCTCTTTAGCTTTAGCCGCAGCCATCTGGGCCACCTTGCCAATAGTGAAGACGCCTCGGCTGCCACCAATCCCATGGTCATAAGTGGTTTGGTCTGTGTCTCCCAAGACAAGATTAACATCTTTTGGCCGGATACCGAGTTCCTCTGCCACAATCTGAGGGACACTCGTGTGAAGATAGCCTGTTCCCATGTCAACTGCGCCTGTGACTAAGCTGACAGTCCCATCCTCATTGATTTTGACAGTAGCAGAGGTCGACCAGCCACCGCTCAACCAGAATATACAAGCCATCCCTTTACCAACATTTTCTCCTCTTTTTATCTTTTTCCATCCGACAGCGTCCGCTGCTTTTTTAACAACCCTCTTAAAGTCTATATCAACTAAGGTCTGCCCGACTCCTGTTTTCTCCCCTTTTTCAAGGAGATTTTTCAACCTGAAATCAAGAGGATCCATTCCAATTCTTTTGGCCAGGTTGTCCATATGGGATTCCATAGCAAAGGTTGTCTGCGGGCCGGATGGCCCCCTCATGCTACCACAGTTCATCTTGTTCGTGTAGACGCAGTAGCCCTGGATGAACAGGTTTGGGATACGGTAAAGCCCGCTGATAAGTTGACAAGAGAGAGTGACCGCTGTAGGGCCGTTTCCTGAATAGGCCCCTGTGTCATAGATCAGTTCGACATGCCGTGCCATGAGGGTGCCATCTTTCTTTACCCCTGATTTTACCCAGAAATATGTCTGATGACGGGGAGTTGTTGCCAGAAATTCTTCGTCCCTTGGATATACAATCTTAACCGGTTGTTCGCATTTTCTGGCTAATACTATGGCATAGGGCTCCACGATCAGCTCTAGTTTGCCTCCGAAGCCTCCACCGATTTTAGTTGCGATAACCCGGATGGAGCTGATAGGAATCTTGAGAGACTGGGATAAATATCGTCTCATGGCAAAGGGCTTCTGGGTGGTTGTCCACACGTTGATCCTTCCGAAGGAGTCCACCTCAGCCAATGCTGCGTGGGTCTCCAGACTGCATTGGTGCTGAATCTGGGTAGTAAAGTAATCCTCCACGATGATGTCAGATTCGGCAAAACCCTTTTCTATGTCGCCAAGTTTTACATTAGCTATAGTACAAATGTTTCCCTTTGTTTCAGTCTCAAAACCGATCTCATAATCCTTTAGTTTTTCGTGAATGATAGGAGCTCCGGGGGCCATGGCCTCTTTGGCCTCAAAGACAGGTTCCAGGGGTTCATATTCAACTCTAATGAGATCAAGGGCCTTTGTAGCGATTTCTTCGGTCATTGCAGCTACGGCTGCTACGGCATCTCCCCGGTATCTTACTTTGTCTCTGGCAAATACGAGCCGGTCCTTGATATCCACACCAAAGTAGCCTTCAGGAACCTCTTTGCCGGTCACAACCGCGAAAACACCATCGAGATTTTCGGCTGCGGAGGTATCAATATGTTTTATCCGAGCATGAGCATGCTTACTCCTTAAGATCTTGCCAAAAGCCATGTTAGGCCTGGAGACGTCGTCACCAAAGATTGATGTTCCCCTGACATGTTCCAGAGAATCAGAGCGGTGAAAGCTGCGCCCGATGCTAGATTCACCTTCACCTGAAGGGGGAGGGGTCTTATGGGCAACGGCCTCGATTGCATCTATAATTTTTTTGTAGCCGGTACACCGGCAGAGGTTCCCAGAGATTGCTGCCCTTATTTCTTCCCGCGTCGGGTTCGGGTTATTATCGAGGAAATTTTTGGCAACCATGAGCATGCCTGGGGTGCAAAAACCGCATTGAACAGCTCCGTGCTTTATAAAGGATTCCTGGACGGGATGAAGCCTCTGGCTATCTGGAGCTAATCCCTCTACAGTTATTATGTTTGCCCCTTCACACTCCATAGCCAGAATCAAACAGGAATTGACGGTCCTGCCATCCAGGATAACAATGCAGGCACCACATTCTCCAGTGCCACAGCCCTTTTTTGTGCCTGTCAACCCCAAATGAGTCCTCAGGACTTGAAGCAAGGTTTCATCAGGCGAGATTTCCAGGGTATATTTTTGGTTGTTTACCTTGAAAGATATCCTCTGTTTTTTCAATGTCCTTCCCTTTATTAATCAAATCTTGTTTTGATGGCGGCCCCAAAGCTCAGAGATTGTCTTTTCCACCAGAACACCAATCATCTCCTTCCTGTAATCGGCTGAGGCGCGGATGTCCCAAATAGGTTTTGTTTCACTGACAGCCACTTTAGCTGTCTCTTTTATGAGTTTCGGTGTTATCTTTTTGTCTCTTAGTGTGTCCTCTGCCCTTTTTGCCCGGATTGGAGTCGGAGCAACAGCTCCAAGAGCGATACGTATCTCAGAACAATAATTATTTTTTTCTACGATCATGGAGACACATACGTTGACAATGGCAATCTCCATGGCCTTTCTCATACCGAGTTTGCTATAGGCGGCGATAAGTCTTTTCTCTGGTCTGAGCAGGAACCCTTTTAGAATTTCACCCGCTTTCACTATGCTCATAGAAGGACCTATGAAGAAATCCTCTATGGATACTCTCTTTTCGCCCGTGGGACCCCAAATGATGGCCTTTGCATTGTAAGCCAGGAGCGGAGGCGCTGTGTCAGCCGAAGGAGAAGCGTTACAGATGTTTCCTCCAATAGTCGCCATATTCCTGATCGAGGGAGATCCGACCATCCCCGAAGCCTTAGCAAGGGCCGGGAAATATCGTTTGAGAAGGGGTGACTGTGCCACTTCAGTATGTGTCACCATGGCGCCGACAAAAATCTCATCTTCTTGGTTCTGGCGTAATAGTTCAGCACCCCCCCACCCTAACCCCCCCCCACCAGGGGAGGGGGGATATTTGTTGATGACATTAACATATTCCCTCCCCCTTGACGGGGGAGGGTTAGGGTGGGGGTGAACGATTACGTTCTGGCATATCTCTCTCAGTGCCTTAATGTGTCTCAAGGATACTACTCGAATTTCCGGGCTCGGTTCCTCCAGCATCTGAACCAGGAGGTCCGTGCCACCGGCCAATGTTCTTGCAGGTCCTGCTGAGGTAGTTAATAGCTCCGTGGCTTCATCGAGGCTCGCAGGTGAAAAGTATTCTCTTACACGCATAGCATATCTCTCGAAATCTCTATCCCGCCTATAATTGTGCCGGTCTCATTGGAGTGATGGAGTACTGGAGTAGTGGAGTAATGTCCCTTGATCCCTCAATCTTATCCATAACTCCAATGCTCCAGTCCCTAATATCCCATGAACATTCTCGGTAAAACCATAGAGAACCAGGGGACGTAAGTGACAACGAATAAAAAGCCGATCATGGTCAGAATGTAAGGTAAAATCGGTTTAAATACAGAGCTTAACGGTACTTTGGCTATACCTGAGGCAATGAACAATGACAAACCAAAAGGAGGGGTTGTAAAGCCAATCCCCAGATTCATTATGACGAATATGCCGAAGTGTACTGGATGAACTCCCAGTTTAACCGCGACCGGGAAAAGAATAGGAACCAAGATGACAACGGAAAGGGAGGCGTCAAAAAACATCCCCATTGCCAAAAGGAGCATGTTTACAGCAAAAAGAAACACCCATTTCCCACCTGGAATACCAATCATGAAATTGGCCAGCTTGATGGGTATCTGTTCTTTGGCCATAACCCAACCAAAGCCATAGGAGATACCTACCACAAGCATGACAACGCCTGAGATGACAGCGGATTTCCAGAGGATCTCAGGAATCTGAGATAGCTTAATTTCTTTATAGAGCACTATGGACAGGAAGAATCCGTACATAACAGCCACGGCGGCCGCCTCGGTGGCTGTGAATATTCCGAAAATAATGCCACCCAGTATAATAACACCCATAAAGAGAGAGAGGAACGATCTATTGAGAGCAGCAAGAAACTCCATGATGGTAGCCCGCTCCTCTTTGGGAAAGCCCCTTTTCCTCGCGATGATGTATGTTAAGAGCATTAAGATGAGGCCCATGCTGATGCCCGGCACAAAACCGGCCAGGAATAACGCCCCGATCGATGTGTTGGTCAGACTTCCGAAAACCACCATTGTCAGGCAGGGGGGAATTAAGACCCCCATACCCCCGGCGGAGGTGACCAAGGCCGCAGCAAAGCTCGGGTTATATCCTCGTTTTTTCATGGCGGGAATCA
Source organism: Desulfatiglandales bacterium (assembly GCA_035527895.1). Classification (GTDB taxonomy): domain Bacteria; phylum Desulfobacterota; class DSM-4660; order Desulfatiglandales; family B25-G16; genus JADFWK01. Next base: position 3,855 of record DATKZQ010000212.1, on the reverse strand, counting down.
TAACGCTTCCGATGGCCGCCGTATCCGCTGCGGAAGACCCTGAAATATCAGAAAACAAAATGGTAGCCACCATGACCACCATTCCCATGCCGCCACGGATGTGGCCAACAAGTGCGTTCGATAGGTCAACGATACGCCGGGAGATACCGCCGGTTTCCATCAGCATACCGGCCAATACGAAGAGGGGAACAGCGAGATAAGGGAAATGGGCCAAGCCTGAAAATACTTTTTGTGGCAGAATCTCAAGGGGGATTCCACCCACAATCAGCGCAAGCGTTGTTCCGACAGCTATGGCAAAAACAATTGGGGCCCCAATAATAAGGAGGATGAAGAAAACAGTAAAAAGGGTGACTGCCATTGGTGCTATTTCCCCTCCAATTATTTCTTAAAAAGCTCTACAGTCTGTACAATCACATGAATAAGCATGATAACCGCAGAAATGGGAAGCACGACGTACACAAATGCCACAGAGTATCCCAATGCCGCAGTACTTTGCAGCTTCATAGATATCGTAAGTTTCAAGCCAAAAATGAATAGAATGACAAGCATGAATATAATTGAAAGATTAATCAGGATCTTTGCCAACTTCTGGATCCCGGAAGGAAAAAGTTTGAAGAATATATCGAGGCTGGGGTGTTCCTCGTGTTTCAACCCGATGCTGGCGCCCAGAAGAGCCATCCAGACAAAGGCAAAGCTGGAGCTTTCCTCAGACCAGTCAAGGGGTGCATCCAGGACATAGCGAAATAGGACCTGTAGAAACACGAGGACCGACATGGCCGCTATCAAGAATGCCGCCACATATTTTACTGCGTGATCGAGCTGCTCGCTAATCCGATCGATTCTAACCATTAGTGCTGATGATTCATCGAATCATGAAAAAGTTAAGGGGAACCCCTTTGGAAGGTCCCCCCAGAAAAACCGTGTTTACTTAGGACGCAGATCTTCGCCCTGGCCCAGACCTGGCTTTCGGGAACCTGAGAATTCTCCAAAGCTATCATGGCGGGCCGATACCCGCAGACCCGCCCGCTTCCGAGTTGCGGTTTCCGAATTCCGGAATTCCGGAGAATCGGAAACTCGCGTTGCGAAGCATTGCGGGCAGGTGGCAAGCAGGTAACTTCTGGTGTAGCAGCTAGTTCTTTATGTTTAAAATCTTGAGAACCTGCGTTCACCCTGTTGAATAGGGTTCCCTCCGGAAAATTCAACAGGGTTCATCTGCGTCCAAAAAGGAAATCCCTATACTATCAAGTTACTTTACGGCCTTAATCTTTTCGATGATGTCCATACCCACTTTCTTTGAGTACTTATCACTGACTGCTTTAGATGCCCCCCTAAAGGCCTCGATGTCGGCCACATTGAACAGGACCTTGTTTTCCCGAACCATTTTTCCGATAACCTTGTAGTCGATATCCTTGGTAATCTGCACGCCCAGGGGGATAATTGCTTCTGACGTATCCATTATCGCCTGCTGAACATCCGCAGGAAGGGAATCAAATTTCTTTTTTGACATGGTCAGGAAAAACGATTGGTAGATGTGGTTCGTAATGGAAAAATAAGGGGCCGGTTCATAGTGTTTCATGATTTCGCAGGAGTATGGTTCAAGACCAGCCGCATCCAGCACTCCTTGTTGAAGAGCCGTATAGACTTCCCCAAAATTCATGGGTGTGGCCTTGGCACCCCAAGAGTTTATTAGATCCACATAAAGCGGGTTCTGGATAACCCTGTACTTCATGCCGGCAACATCAGCTGGTTTATATATGGGCCGCTTACTATTATAGATACCACGGAACCCCAAATTCATGCAAGCCAATACCTTAACCCCATGTTTTTCCATCTTTTTGTTGATTGATGTGCCAATGGGTCCGTTCATTACCTTTATGGCATGATCTATGTCGCGATAAAGGAAGGGGATGTCAACGTAAACCATCTGCTCTTCCCAGAGGGCCAGAAGAGAACTCTGTACTATCGCCATATCTACAGTGCCGATTATCTCACCTTCGATGGTATCTTTTTCACCACCAAGCTGTCCCGAATGGTATATTTTGATAGTCACTTTATCACCGACCTTCTCCTCCAACATTTCTTTGAATTTCTCAGAAACAATGGTGTAAACAAAAAATGGTGGGGCCTCATTTGCCAGGGAGAGTTCTATCTTTTTGGCACAGGCCTGTTGCGGATGGATACCGAGGGTAAACCCGATGCAAACAATAGAAACTAGGCAAAATAAAGACAATTTTTTTACTCTTTTCATCATCTGTCCTCCTTATTTAAGTATCGTTTTCACAAACATAACCAGATAAAGAAATCGTTGCTCCTCTTTCACCTCCCTTGGCTTATTAGCTCATGCCTCGCAACAGAAATTTCAATACTCATGCTGCAGTTGGGTTGATAAGAATTCCTTTTGATTTCGCAGATAATATAGGAGTAAACGATTTTATGTGTCAAGTGAAAAATCCATGTAAGTAGATACCCACGGGCTTACGCCCGTGGCACTCCAAAGGCACTCGCCTAGTTTTAGGCATTCACCCCCGGGCTTACGCCCGGGGTCCTCTGTATTTTTGATAGAGGCTTGAGGCGCTTGTGATTATGAATTCTCGAACAGGGCCCCTGAAATCGGCCCTAGAATTGGGACGGCACAAATCTCTCTAAGTACCCCAATCCCGCGATTAATATTGAATTCCAGCGGGATAAAGTTGAAAAAACCTCGTTGATTCGGTAAGATACGGTTATCCAATAGCAAACCAAACCGTAACCAACGAGGTGAGATGTAATGATACGACAAACCATACTTCCGTTCAAGATAGAAATGACCAGAGACCTGATCACCCCCCATGCAGGCTTAACCTTATTAGGGGAGTTTGCACTGGGATTGGGGTTATTGAAGTCGATAGATAGATATCTACCGAAGCCCGGTAGTGGTGCGGGATACCACCCCTCTGAGTATATCTTCCCCCTCATCTTAATGCTCAATGGTGGTGGCCGGAGCCTGGAGGACACCCGCCAGATACGAGCCGATGAGGGATTGCGAGAGATCTTACCTCTCGAGAGGATTCCCTCCTCAGATGCCTTTGGGGACTGGCTTCGTGGCATGGGTGTCAATGGTGGCCTCTATGGTCTTGACAAGGTTAATAAGCCTTAGGCTTATAAATCGAAGGTTACTGAAGCGAGGGATGAAATACGATGGGATCAAGGGCTATACGCTCGATATCGACGCCACCGGTATTGAAGCTGAGAAACAGACAGCAAAGATGACCTATAAAGGATTTATAAGCCTAAGGCTTATTTAAGGGCTATATGCCCATGGTGGGCCATCTCGCGGAAAACGGTCTCATTGTAGGAGATGAATTCAGAGAGGGCAATGTCGCTCCTGCAAGTAGAAACCTTGCCTTTATAAAATACTGTGTCAGACAGATGCCCAAGGGAGAGAGGATCACCGCTCTCAGATCCGATAGCGCCGCCTATCAAGCTGATAGTATCAACTACTGTGAAGAGAATGGAATTTACTTTGCCATAGGAGCTGACCTTGATACCTCGGTCCTCACGGCAATAGAGGCGATACCTGAGGATGACTGGAAGCCGTATAAGAACGGATATATCGCAGAGACAATCCACTGCATGGAAAAGACAGAAGAGGCCTTCCGTCTTATCGTAATCCGCAGGCCCTACCAGGGCACGCTCTTTTCTGAAGAAGATGAGCGTGTGAAATATACCGTGATCGCTACCCCTCCCGGTTGTATCCCTGGTGTAGGAGCTGTCGGATTCAACGGTGTTACTGGCACCAAGACCCCGGTATTCCATCCTTTATTAACCAATACGGCGGCCATGCTCGCAGGTATCCGGCGCTATTACAACCGTATC
>DATKZQ010000211.1:0-3332 GCA_035527895.1 Desulfatiglandales bacterium | reverse complement strand
GAATTTAGATATTGTTTCGGCCTGCCCTGGCGCGACGTTTCCCGAATAAAACGAGCGCGTTATGGCATTTCGCAACTATTTTCCATATGCGTCTGGCCTGAAATCCAGGTCTGGGCCAGGGATTTCGGTATTCGGATTTCGAATTTGAACGTCGTAATAATAACTATAATTAGCCACTTTACAGTTGAGTTTGACGTTACCCTGGAATAAAGCCCTGATTGCATATTGAGACAGATTTTACTATAAAAGGAAAAAGATCCTTGTGCAGGGACAAGACATAAGGTAGACATCACTGCCCAAAAGAGATCGAAACACGTAACAGCCACGGCATGCCATTTTCTCGGGAGAGATTCTCCATTTGTTGCACTTGCTAAGGGTGGAAGTGCCCAAAGGACCATAGGGACATGTTTTTATCAATGGGAACCATGACATTCAAGGATGTGGGGCTGGCTATCTTGTGCGGGCTGCTGTTGACTGCCAGTTTCGCACCCCTAAACATGGACTGGATGGCATGGGTCTTTCTCATCCCTCTTTTCGTAAGCCTCAAAAATAAATCCCCACGGGACTCCTTTAAGCTCGGGGGCATCGCTGGTCTTTCACACTATATAACGCTTATTTACTGGATAATCGTGGTTCTTTCCTATTACGGAGGCCTGAATCCCGTCTTTGCGCTCGGCGCCCTTTTGCTTCTAAGCCTGTATCTGGCGCTCTATATCGCATGTTTCGGTCTCATCTGGAATACCCTTCAAAAGGACCGACTGGCGCCGGTGTTGGCGGCAGGCAGCTGGGTAGGTTTGGAATATACCAGAACCCATGTTATGACCGGCTTTCCGTGGTGTCTCCTGGGATACAGCCAATACTTGCAATTGCCGCTGATCCAGATCTCGGACATTGCGGGTGTCTACGGCATATCATTTCTGATTGTGATGGTTAACGTGGCCATATTCAAGCTGGTCTTCTTTTCGCGCTCCGATACCATCAGAGCAAAGGCAACGGAAATCGGAGTCGTTATCTTACTCATAGGCGTCACCCTCTTATACGGGTACAACAGCCTTGGGCGAAAGGCAGATACCGCCTCTGATGTAAACGTGCTCAGGATTGCCGTTGTCCAAGGAAATATTGATCAGTCGCTTAAATGGAACCCTGAGCTACAAGAAGAGACGCTGATCCTTTACAGAAATCTGTCGGAAAGATCTGCTGGCTTTAAGCCCAAGCTGATTATTTGGCCTGAAACTGCTCTTCCATTTTTCTTTCAGAACAATACGGCCCTTTCAAGGGAGGTCTTCAGGGTTGCTGAAAAAATGAATTCAAACATCCTTTTCGGCTCCCCTGCGTACACCGAGGATGGCAAAGGAGTGCATTACTACAACAGGGCCTACCTCATATCAGGCAAAACGATCTATGATTACTATGATAAGGTTCACCTTGTCCCCTTCGGAGAATATGTTCCCTTTAAGAGATTCCTTCCTTTTGTAAATCGCCTTGTGCCGGCAGCAGGAGACTTTACATCTGGCGGTAACGTGGAACCAATCAGCGCTGCCGGTCTTCGAATAGGACCAATCATCTGTTTCGAGGCCATCTTCCCGGATATATCGCGAAAGAACGCCAAACAGGGGGCCCGACTCTTGGTGAATCTCACTAATGACGCCTGGTTTGGTCGAACCAGCGCCCCCTATCAACATCTCAGTATGGCTGTTTTTCGATGCGTAGAAACCGCCTTACCAATGGCAAGGGCCGCAAACACCGGGATCAGCGCCATTATTCTCCCGACTGGCAAGATCATAGCCAGAGGCGGGCTCTTTGTAAGAGAGGTATTATGCGAGGAATTGAGCCTGGATCATGCAAAAACATTTTATTCACAATTCGGTGACATTTTTGCTATACTGCTTACGCTGCTGACCCTGCTTGGGCTTGTATGGAAATTTACGCAAAAGAGGAGATAGGAGTATGTACGATATTGACACCACCGAAAAGACTGATCTATTGAACAGGAAACTCGATGATCTCTGGGACCATCTTTGACCTGGCTAACAGTGAAGAACGGTTGAAAAGAATCGAAAAAACCCTATCCAACGCCGATTTTTGGCAAAAAGACCACAGCGAGGCAACGGAACTGAGCCAGGAAAGAGGAGCGCTGATTAATCAACTGGAACAGTGGCATCGATACAAAAACGAGTTGGAAGAGCTTGATATCTTAACTAAGGTTGCACTGGAGGAGAACGACCACAGCTCCCTGAAGGATCTTAACAAGGACCTTCTGGAGCTAGAAAAGCAAATAGAGCGGTATGAACTTCAGTCACTGCTCGGGGATAAAGACGACAAAAAGAACGCAATCGTCGCGGTAAATGCGGGTGCAGGGGGAACAGAGGCACAAGATTGGGTGGAAATGCTTCTACGGCTCTACCTGAGGTGGGCTGAGTCCAGAGGGATGAAAACCCAAATTGTTGACCATTTGCCCGGAGATGAGGCAGGAATCAAAAACGTGACCTTCACTGTTAGCGGCCCGCACGCGTATGGTTACCTTAAATCCGAAGATGGGATTCATCGGATGGTACGGATCTCGCCCTTTGATGCCAATGCACGGAGGCACACCTCTTTTGCATCGGTTTCCGTGCTTCCGGAGATTGAGGATGACATCACCGTAGAGATCAATGAAAAGGATATAAGGGTCGAGACCTTTAGGGCAAGCGGACCGGGTGGACAGCATGTAAATAAAACCAGTTCCGCTGTAAGGATTACCCATCTTCCAACCAATATAGTTGTCCAGTGCCAGAATGAAAAGTCGCAACACAGAAACAGAGACCTGGCCATGAAGATCTTAAAGGCCCGCCTCTATGGATTAGAAAAGGAGAAACAGGAAAAGGAAAAACAGCTCAGACATCAATCGCAAAGAGACATAGCTTGGGGAAACCAGATACGGTCATATACATTCAACCCTTACCAGCTCGTGAAGGACCATAGGACCAATCTTGAGGTCGGAAATATTGAAAGGGTGATGAATGGTGATATCGACGTATTTATCGAGGCCTACCTCAAGTGGCTCCAGAATTGAAAACGCCGTAACACTTTAGTACCTGAGCCCTCCGATTCCCTTCAGGGCTATACCTGAAATAAGCGCTTTGGTGAGCATGGAGATGTCTTTTTTTGACTCTGTCCTCCCATCGTTCAGAGGAGTGGGCGTTTCAAAACGGCGCACACAGGCTGGTACCTTAGTGCTAAGGCTTATGGGGCGGTGCGCCGGTTTGAAACGGCCCTGTACGGGGCCTTGTTAAGAGGGCAGAGCAAAAAAAGATATCTCCATGCTCGGTCCCCTGGGTTCCGTTACGAATAGC
>DATKZQ010000210.1:0-4413 GCA_035527895.1 Desulfatiglandales bacterium | reverse complement strand
CACTTCGGCCCGGTCAAGACCGAAAACAGCCTGGAGACCGCAATCAACAAACTCGACTGGCTGGATGCTGCACGGACAGATCTCAAGGCCGACAATTTACATGAATTGATGCGCGTTCACGAGGCCATGAACATCCAGCAGGTGGCAAAAATAACTGCTACCGCAGCTTTGGCCCGCAAGGAAACCAGATTTCCCCCATATCACTACCGGGCAGACTTCACCGAGACTGATGATGAGCACTACTGTGGTCTCATAGTGGTAAAAAAAGACCAGGACGGCAAAGTCACCACCCGTTTCGAGCCCTTGTCCTATGAAGCATAGAATTGGTATATATAATGCTCAAATCGGGAGAGAATAATAGGTTCACCAATCATTAAGCCAGGAGATAAAAAAGAAAGGAGGTGATGGTTTCATATCCACTGAGGAGTTAAGGCGAGCAACCTTTTGCGAACCTCACAAGCAGTAAGAAAGGAGACCAATGATGACCAAAAGAAAAGTAAAGATGGTAGGTGTAAGTCTGTTTGTTATGGTTTTTCTCGTAACCTTTCAGGCAACGGTGCTTCCTGTGGCTAAAGCTCATGCCGACGTTGAGCAGCTCGCCATGGGGACATCGCTTGTCGGGGGTCTTTTTTACAATCTCGGCAATCCGGTGGCACAATGCATTAACAAGGCCCTTCCCGAGGTCAACGTGACCGCCGAATTCACTGAAGGGTCCACCGAAAACCTCCGCCTCATCGGGCAAAAGAAAATGCATATGGGAATTATATCCCCGATGATCGGGTATTTCGCACGAAGCGGTATTCAGATGTTCAAGGACAAACCCGTCGATTTTCGAGTTGTTGTGCGCCTGCTGCCCAACGGCAATATCTGGACGACGTTGAAAAAGAACAAGGATATCCATACTATTCGGGATATCAAGGGCCATAAGGTAGGCGTGGGCACCGGCGGGATCGGCGTCGTGTCAAGGCTGCAATTAGAGTATCACGGGATTGATGTCAAGAAAGACATCAAACCTTTTTTTCTGCCAACGGGCGCCCTGGCGGATGCCCTGAAGGACGGAAGTGTGGACGTCTCCTTCCTGACCAAGGAGCTGGCCATAATGGTCACGGCCACCCATGAAATCAGGATTATTTCCTGGCAGAAGGAAGACCTGAAAAAATACGTAGGCGAAAAGCCCTATTTCGGTATGTACGCCTATCCTCCCAACACCTTCAAGGGGGTGGATTATGAGGTTTTGACGAACGATAACGGGATGCAGTTAATCTGCGACAAGGATATGAGTGATGACATGGTCTACAAACTGACCAAGGCCATCATAGAAAATCTCGACTGCGTCACTAAAATCTATGCGCCTGCTAAGGCCCTTAATCCTGAATGGTGTGCATCCAAATTGGGTAATCCATTTCATCCGGGGTCCATTAAATATTTCAAAGACGCCGGCTTGTGGAAATAGTTGGAATCTGAGAGGAGGGGATAGTGACAGAGAAAACAGGGACCGGAGAAAATACATCCAAATTTCGTTCTATAGTCGGGAAATGGCTGGCCGTCGGGTGTTCGGTTTTCGTCATCTATATCATGGCCACACTGGCTATACAGGAGTTGCAGCTTCTGAGCCTTTTCCTTGCTTTTTCCTTGTCCGTGGTCTTCCTGCATTATCCCCTTGATCCCAGAAAGCCGGGTTTCAAGCCATTCATTGCCATCGACCTCATATTGGCGGCGCTCAGTTTTTCCTTTGCCATCTATATCTACTTCGATTACTGGGAGTTTATTTTCCGCGTTGGAGATCCAACAGGCTGGGATATGTTTTTTGGTCTCGTCACCATTGTACTTATCTTTGAGGCCACCCGCCGTGTTGTCGGGTGGCCCATTCTTATCATCGCCTTTTGCTTTTTGGCCTATTGTTTTTTCGGACACCTTTTGCCGTCTCCCCTTTCCCACAGGGGGTATGATCTGGAAAGGATCGCCACGACCCTTTTCATGTCGAAAAACGGGATATTTGGCGTACCCTTGAAGGTCATGACGAATTTCATCTATCTCTTCATCGCCTTTGGGGCTTTTTTCGAGACGTGCGGCGGCACCGAGTTTTTCATTGATCTGGCCAGTGGCCTTTTCGGAAAACTCAGAGGGGGCCCAGCCAAGATCGCCGTTGCCGTGAGCGGGCTGATGGGGACGGTTTCCGGGAGTGCCGTAGCAAATACCGTCACCACAGGAACCTTGACCATTCCATTGATGAAACGCATCGGGTTTGAGCCACACGTAGCCGGCGCTGTTGAGGCTACGGCCTCCTCGGGGGGCGCCCTCATGCCGCCAGTGATGGGGGCGGCCGCCTTTATCATGGCGGAGTATTTGGGGATCCCATATATTAGTATCTGTAAGGCCGCACTCATCCCCGCCATCCTTTATTATCTGGCAATTTTCAGTGTAGTCCATTTTTATTCCCTGAAAATCGGCATTCAGGGCATGCCTGAAAGTGAAATTCCCTCTATAAAATACGTCTTCAAAGACAAATGGATGTTTTCGGTTCCTCTCATCGTATTGATTGTGATTCTCATATACGGTTATTCCCCGAGGATCGCTGTGCTCTATTCCCTGCCGGCCATTGTGGTCATGAGTTTTCTGAGAAAAGAATCGAGGATGACGCCTTCCAAGATATTTTCCGCCCTGGCAAGGACGGGACTTAACTCTGTCATGGTGGCCTGTGCCTGTGCCACGGCAGGCATTGTCATTGCTGTGGTGCTCTTAACGGGTATGGGCGCCAAAATCACATCCCTCGTGATCATTCTTTCCGGCGGTCAATTGGTCCTTGCACTCCCCATCATTATGCTGGCGTCCCTGCTTTTTGGAATGGGCCTTCCGACGGTGGTTTGTTATGTCCTTCTGGCCTCCACGGTGGCCCCGTCTTTAGTGGATTTAGGGGTTCATCCCTTGGCGGCCCATCTCTTTATATTTTATTTCGGGATGCTGTGCATGGTTACCCCGCCGGTATCTTTCGCCGCCTATGCCGGGGCCGGCATAGCCAACGCCGATCCCATTAAAACAGGTTGGACGGCATGGACCTTCGCTCTGGCCGGTTTCCTCCTGCCTTACATGTTCGTTTATAATAATTCCCTCCTCTTGATGGGTGCTGCAATCAACGTCTCAACTGCTGTGGTGACATCCGTAATAGGAGTCATCTGCCTGGGGTCCGGTATCATTGGTTACCTGATTACCGAAGTCAGGTATTATGAGAGAATTCTCTTGCTGCTGGCAGCCTTTCTACTCATCAAACCCGGGTTGGCAACAGATCTCATTGGACTGCTCTGTGTGGTCTGGGTTATTATCCTCCAATTAAGGCTGAGGCGTCTCAGTGAGGGGGTGCCAGCTAGTCCTAAAGACTAGAACAGCTATGATCTATAGTAAGCGATTGTATGGAAGGAGAGAGTCTGGAACGGGACGTGGTTATCTATGGTTGAAAAAGATACTCCTTGTACAAGGTCTTGGGTAGACGGCAGGTTTCGGCTAACGAGTAAGTGGTGTCCTGAAATCTATCTGAAGGGACTTCGAGGTGAAATTCCCACCCACACGGGCAACCGTGAGGCCATTCCTCACTGACGCGCGTCTTTCCCGTTTCCGGCCGTTTCAGGATCCATTCTTATCTTCCAATCGCTAGAGATTGGATGAATGGTGTTCCTAGGAGGTTAGAGAGGCCTTTGGTCCTGGTATTGTCATGTATATATCCGAGGCAGGATGGCCCTGAAGTTTCAATGCTTGAACTCAAGGTCAGGAGGTGCAATGGATAAGGATATCGCTCAAGAGAGAATTAGCGTACAGATCTCTACTCAAGAGCTTGAACGGAGATGGAAAGCCGTCAGGGTTGCCATGGAAGAAGAAGGGGTCGATGTTCTTATTATGCAGAATACCAACCAATTCCTGGGTGGCTACGTGAAATGGTTTACCGATATACCCGCCTTCAACGGCTACCCAACAACCGTCGTTTTCCCGAGGGAAGATGACATGACCGTGATCAATATCGGCCCCAAGATGGATCCCGAAGGCCTGCTTACAGATCTCAGCACCAAAGATTGGGCCCTCCGGGGCGTGAAGAATCGATTTACTGCTCCCTATTTCCCCTCGTTACACTACAGCAAGACCTATGATGCAGAGTTGGTGGTTGATCTGCTGAAGCCCATGAAGGATTGCACGATTGGGTTCGTCGCCTTGGGTCATATCCCTGCCCCTTTCTACAATTATATAAAAACAGAACTCACCATTGCACGGTTTACCGATGCTACTGATCTCGTGGACTTTATCAAAGCGATCAAAAGTGATGAAGAGATCGAGCTCATCAAGAAAACTGCTGCCATTCAAGACGTTGCCATGGAAAAGGCTCTTGCTGCAATCAAACCGGGAGTGAGAGACTTTGAAATAATGGCA
>DATKZQ010000209.1:0-6156 GCA_035527895.1 Desulfatiglandales bacterium | reverse complement strand
TCCCGCGCCGATACCGATCAGCTTGATGGTTCCTTTGAGCGTGGGGTCGTTTTCGATCATCTGGTAGAGCCGGTTGACCTCCGGTGCCTCTCGCTGGCAGTAGGGGCAGTACATACTGAAGATCTCGATGATCACCACCTGGGCCTTGATCTGGGCAATGGTGAACGGACCCGTGGTGGTGAGACCGAGGTAGTCTTTGTCTGCGGCACGCTCCGGGACGGGGAGGTTGAAGTCGGGCAGGGGACCGCCTGGTTGGGGTGGTGGACTTGCAGCGGTCGGAGCTGGCAGTAAAGATGCGACAAGAACTGCGGCCACGGCAAGGAGCATTATTCTGCTTTTCATAGGAACAACCTCATTTTCATGTTTATCCAGTGGTGAGCTGTCTGCTAAAACCGGATGAGCTGGATGTAGATTGCCTTTCTGTGCTACAGTGCAGCCGATGATTTTCAGTGGGAACAGTTAATTGCAGTTTCCTCAGGCCTAGCTCATACTTCGTATAGGGTATCTCACCACACTAACAATGCTAGCAAATTCATGAGTTGGAACCAAGCACAATATTCGGTCCAAGTGCCACTGGATTCCCGCAGCAGCAAACAAAAAGATAATCGACCGATGTTGTTTGAACCCCGATTGTCGCAAGAGACAGCCGCTGACGTCTATAGTACAGCTTGCAGGCATCAAATCGGTCGAGTCGGACGTACCACTTGACTTCCCCAACAATGGTTATAATAATGCCTTTAGAGGGCCTGGATCAGGACCGCCAATGAATAAGTCTTCGACCTTCAGAAAGCCGGCCCCTTTTGTTGACCCTCACACCCGAGTGCACACAGCGGCCGTAGAATAGTTAATTGATTCATGGGTACACCTTCCATGAAATTGCCAGAAAACATATTTGATTCTGAGATCAGAGGAGGGAAATCATGAAGAGTGTGCAGAGCTTATTCAATCAATTTAGTTCCCTGGTCGAAAAGGTATCGACAGGTAATGAGGTGTGGCAGTTCACGATTTCCCTTGCCATAGTCTTCGTGGGCTTCGTGATCCTGGAATTACTCTCCCGTTATACCAACAGGCGCATGGAAGCTGTCCTGAAGCAAAAGGGCTTCGAACGGTGGGTGCCCTATGTGTGGGGTTTTCTGCCTTCACTCCGCCTGTTCTTTGCCGCCCTGTTACTCAGGATTGCAGAGGTTCCCGTCCATCTACCCCAACAGCTGATTGAACTGCTTCGCGGACTGGAGGTATTCCTGGTCGCCCTGGGGCTCATTTTGCTGTTCTTTCACCTGGTGCGGCTGTTAGACCACCTCTATCTTGCTCTTCCTTCCAGAGTAAGGATGAGCGTCTCGGAAGGTGTGGTGGACAATTTCAAGAGTATCCTGAGGATAGTCGGAATCATTCTCGTGGCTGCTTTTTTCATCCACACACAGCGAAGCCTTTTCCCCGAATACTTATGGGAATCTCCTTTGTGGCGCTATCTCGCGGTGCTAGCGGTATTGGTTATTATTGTTATCGGAGGGAAGCTGCTCGATAATTTTCTCGCCAGCATGACGGTTGCCCTCAAGGATGCGGAGGAGACAATGCGATTCGGGTTGGTTTTGCATGCAGCGTTGTGGCCCATCCGAATATTGCTGGTTGCAATTGGCATTTATGCAGTAGAGGGGCTTTTGCCTTTGCCGCCCACGGCGGAGCGTTTTGCCGGAACCGCGGTCAGTGTGCTCGGTGCCGTGGCAGTTGTCTTTTTCGCGTATCGCTTGCTGGATGTGCTCGAATATGAGCTAACGAGATTCGCAAAGAGAGAAGACACCAAGCTGGATCTGAATTTCGTGAAGCTGATCAGGATGATTACCCGGGTATTGGTGGTGGTGCTCGGAGCCATCTATATATTGCAGGCCATCACCGGAAAGCCGCTGAATGCGCTGCTGGCAGGACTTGGAATAGGCGGGTTGGCTGTTGCCCTGGCGGCACAGGATACCTTGAAGAATTTTTTTGGCAGTATCATGATCATGCTTGATAAGCCTTTTATCGTTGGCGACCGAGTTATCGTTGACGGCGTGGACGGGCCGGTGGAAGACATCGGGTTCCGAAGCACGCGAATCCGTACCCTGACGGGTCACCTAGTGGCAGTCCCCAATGAGAAGATGGCGAGCATCAACATCGAGAATATCGGCCGGCGCCCGTCCATTCGCCGTCTCACCAATATCACCATTACCTACGACACGCCGCCCGAAAAGGTAGAGCGGGCCTTAACGATCATTCGGGAGATACTCAACAACCATGAGGGCATGGACCCGGAATTCCCACCCCGGGTCTACTTTAACGAATTCAATGATGCATCCCTGAACCTCATGATGATCTACTGGTATTTCCCGCCCAACTACTGGGATTTTCTGGCCTTCAACGAACGGGTGAACCTGCAGATCATGAAGGCCTTTGAGGCTGAGGGTATCGAGTTCGCCTTTCCGACCACCACAACCTATCTGGCCCAGGATGATCGAAGGCCCCTTAATGTCACCATTTCGAGCGATTCCGGGCAGACAGAATCAGACGGAAGGCGCTGATTCTTCTGTATTTCCTCCATTGGAAAACCTATATAAATCCTTTAAGACAGGAGGTGTGAGATATGCTGAAGCTATTTAGGAAGACCTCTAAGAGGGCCGGGCTCTCCCCGGGCACGCTCGTCCACGATGGGGATAAAAAGGTCGAAGAGGCTAAGATTACTATCATTGACTATGATGCAACGCAATTTCAAGAGAAGGAGGTGGAGACAATCGAGGAGTGCTTCCCCTTCAGGGATACGCCGACAGTAACATGGATCAATATAGACGGCCTTCACGAAGTGGGGATTATAGAGAAAATTGGCCAGCATTTTAGTATACATCCTCTTATCCTTGAAGATATCCTGCACACCGGACAACGTCCGAAGATGGAGGATTTTGAGGATTACATCTTTCTGGTAGTAAAGATGTTTTACTATGATGAAAAAGATGATGAGATCAAGATGGAGCAGGTCAGTCTTCTTCTTGGCTCAAACTTCGTTATCTCCTTTCAAGAGAGAGAAGGGGATATTTTTAATCCCATACGAGAAAGAATCAGAAATCACAAGGGCCGGATTAGAATGATGAAGGCAGATTATCTTGGCTATGCGTTATTGGATACTATTGTTGATAATTATTTCATCATTCTCGAGAAAATAGGAGAAGATATAGAAAACATGGAAGAGGAGCTTGTCACTAGGCCAACGCCGGAAACCTTACAGACAATTCATAATCTAAAGAGAGAGTTGATTGTTTTGCGTAAATCCATCTGGCCATTGAGGGAGGTAGTTAATAGCCTGGCAAGGGGAGAATCGCCGCTTATCAATGAAGCAACAGGTGTATATCTGAGGGATGTCTACGATCACACCATACAGGTTATTGACACCATAGAGACGTTTAGGGATATGGTCTCGGGGATGCTCGATATCTATCTTTCAAGCATCAGCAATAAGATGAACGAAGTGATGAAGGTTTTAACGATTATTGCCACCATATTCATTCCCTTAACCTTTGTGGCAGGTCTTTATGGAATGAATTTTGAATTCATGCCGGAACTCAAATGGCATTGGGGCTATTTTGCAGCCCTGTCGGTGATGGCTGCCGTTGCGGTTTTTATGGTATTTTATTTCAGAAGAAAGCGGTGGCTATAGGCAAGTACATGTATTGGGCACGGAGCATCATGCTGAAAGGCCCAATACCTTTCGGTAAATATATCCTTGCGTTGCGTCAGAGTCTACCTATCTAAGCAAGATATAGTGAAAGAGGCACCTTTGGGAGGAATAAGCAAGAACAAAAGATGTCTGAGCTAAGAGCGTCAAGAGCCTCCAGTGAGATATCTGGGGTAATCTCAGCGAAAATCAAAATGACTATCGTGAGTATGGCCGTAACATATGCAATTCCCCGTTCACCCCAGCCCGCAGTTATTGGGTGCTTGCCATACATCATTCATTCAGTGTAGAATACAAAAAGAAACAACGAAGCTCACAGGGGTTTCAACAGGCTCTGCCAGGAGATTGGCGAGTTCGAACGATATGGATAGAATCGGAAAAGTTGGTGCTGAGGCACGTTTCGACGTCTCTTGAAAGGTAGCGGGGATGGCGCGATAAATCGGGGTCAAATTGGCCTAAGCACGGGCGTGGGAAGAATGACCACCATAATAGTAAACCAGAGTCTTGAACTGCGAAAGATCGCAAAGCAGTTGGAAGGTAGCGATATGCAAGAATCTTAACGGAGGGCTTGAGCATGAAGGAAAAAGACAGTAATGACCTAAAGGGATTCGTGAAAAAACCCAAGACAATCGTTGCGTTCGTCATAATTGCCCTAATACTCATAATCTTTTTTCAGAACACTCAGGTTGTAGCCTTTCGAATCTTTTTCTGGAAGATCAGTATGTCTCAGATCATCTTAATTCCCCTAACGATGATTATCGGTCTGGCACTCGGGTATGTTATTGGTAAACTGACCGGTAATCGCCATAAAAAGGGCATTGTAGAGTAAGCCAGGCAAAAAGGGCAACAGTATTTTCTTGTCGTTTTTCCCTCAGCGTGTGAAGACGCTTCAATACTTGCACTCCCCTTGCTCACTATCTATGCTTTATCCTATGCAATTCCCTCGGTAAACCTGTGCCAGCGGTTTAGTGATACCATGCATGGTGTAAAGGGGGCCGAGATATAAGCCCGATATCCTTTGCACGCGGTTAAAGAGCGTATGAACGCCTATGAGGACTACAAGCAAGTGTTCGTGGAAGACCCTCCTGGCTCAAAGGCCGTCTATCTATGCTGATTCGCAGCATACCGGAAACAGGCGATCTGAGCGCCGCAAAAAAGTTATCTGGCGATCAAGAGAGGCAGAAAACAATTAAAGGGATACGAGGTTTAACTTCATAATTCCCTGCAGCTTGCTGCAGGGTTACAACATAGTTCCTCCCCCTTGATGGGGGAGGTTAGGGGGGGGTGATAAAATGTTTGGTCACCCTCCCCTTTATCCCCTCCCATTAAGGGAGGGGACTTTGACATTGGATACCCTGCAGCTTGTCGAAGCGAAGAGTAGATCCCGACAGATCGGGGCTGCAGGGTGGTTCATTACACACAGTCCAGAATCTTCCCTCGGCAATAATGATAGGATGTATTGTTCGAATGACGGGTGGTTCTTGTATACTGAAAAATAATGGCTTTCGCCTGCTCGGAGAAGATAAGCCCTGGTGCCAGTGCTAAAGCGTCCGGCAGGGGACCATATAGCGGTAAAAGGCTTTCATGGCTAAACTCATCAAACGCTGTTTTATTGGCTTAGGGATTGTTTTCGGTTTGATTTTCCTCTTGCTCGTGGGGGCATACCTCTATCTTCAGACCGGGCACGCCCAGAACTTCATCCAGGGAAAAATCAAGGCACAGATCCCCGGAACGATTTCCTGGGAGGGGTTTCGTCTCTCGCCGCTTCAAGGCCTTTTCGTCTTCCAAAACCTGTCCCTCAAAGATCCGTCCGGCGAGGCTTTTGTCCACATCGACCGTGCCTCAGCAAATATTGCCTGGACCACGCTCCTTAAGGGAGATCTTACCGTTGCGGAATTGATTTTGGAGAAGCCCCGGGCAGTCCTCCGGGTGAACAAGAGGGGAGAGCTCAACCTGATGCGTGCACTTACCCGTCAAGAACACGGGGACCCGGTGCGAAAGGAGGGCTCAAAGAAGAGAAAGGGCGTGGGTATTCCAATCCGCATTGCATTCAGGTCCCTCAAGCTCGTACAGGGCACCATTTCTTATGAGATGCTTTCCCCCCAGGCGAAGGTCCTAACCGAGGGGGTCGATTTCACCGCTGAGGGAAACCTCTTGAGCCGAAAGGCAAAGGCAACCCTCCACATCGGCAGGGGACGGATAGAGACCCGTGAAGTCCGCATCGCTTTCGCTCAATGCACCATTGATGGGATGGTCAGTCAGGATCGGATAGATCCCTTTGTTTTCGAAGCACATACCATTTCATCAAAGCTCAAGGCCTCAGGAAGTATAGACGAAATCTTCGGTAAGCCGGTGTTTGACCTTTCCCTTGAAGCAGCCGTTGTCCTGCCGGAGCTTGGTAAAGCCCTCGCCCTGAAGCCGGCATTAACGGGAGACCTTGCAGCTCACGTAACGGCACG
>DATKZQ010000208.1:0-3870 GCA_035527895.1 Desulfatiglandales bacterium | reverse complement strand
CCACCTATACCCGTTTCTATGACAAAACAGGCCATAACCACTATAACCGCTGCTCTTGATAGAGCAGGTATTTATATGGATGCAGATCAGTTTCTCCTTACTACCTATTCAGAGGATCATGAGAGAGGGCTTGCCGCTTTTTTGGATAAAAAACTCCACGGTTCAGAGGGAAATAGATGAATGAAAGAGGAACAAGGATGATTTCTGTTAAAACTTATTGCTCCCTATAAAGAAGTTTGGCTAGCTCGGATAAGCCAAGATCTTCCAGGATTTCTTTTTTTGGCACTCCATCATCATTGAATCCTCGCAGCTCGTAAAACTCCTTTAACATCAGATCCATATCAGGTACGCTTCCCCGTGAAGGGCCTGTGTGCATAGGTTTCAAAAGCCTTTTGGGCAGCCTGTCGTGCTCGGCCCTGGCTCCAAACAGATTTGACAGTCCCCGCTTTAAGTACCAAATCCTTCTGCCGAGGTGCATCACTTCCTTAATGGTATAAGCAAACCCCGTGACATGATTTACCATGTCCACAGCTTGGGTCGCATTCAGAATATTCGCACCCAGGTTACAGAACACCGCGCAATTCGAAAAAAACATACCGAAATCCTGACAGGCACTATTTAATTTTGCCTTACCCGCACTGCTCATCCCGTCTATATCATCGGCCAGTTCAGGGATTTCGGGCAGATACATGCCACCACCCTCGATTGCATAGATAGGGCTTGCTGTGTGACAAGCTCCTCTGGGCGTTACAGCATAGGCCAAACCATAGCTGTGCGCTGCTCTGGGATCGTGCATAGGGGCTTCAAGGCCTTTAACAGTAGTTAAAAAGTCTGATGCGTTGCCACCAATATGATCTGCCGCTCTTTCGCTACCTTCGGACAGGATCGAGCCAAACCCTTCTTTCTTTCCGATTCTCTCAGCCATTGCTACAATGGCCTCTGAATTGCCCCAGGTGAGGTTCAGGCCGTCGGTATCTTCTTCGTTTATCAGCCCATTCTCAAAGCACTCTATGGCAAAGGCAATGGTTGAGCCGCAGGTTATAGTATCCATGCCGTAGCGATTGCAGATATCGTTTGCCTTGCCAATAGATTCCATGCTGGAATTCAAGCACATAGTTCCGAAGGTAGCGACAGTCTCATATTCAGGACCTGGCCCCTTATCGAACTTGAAGGGTCCCTCTCTTACCTCTGCCTCTCTTTTGCACGCCACTCCGCAGGCATAGCAGGTTCTTTTCCCGGTTAGGATCTTCTCGCCATATGCTATGGGCGCTATCTCTTCAAAGAGCGCCCAGTCACTCTGTTGCCAGTTCTTTATGGGGATGTCGCCAGATATGATACCGATATCCATATGCGATGCGGTTCCAAAGGCACGCAATCCCTCTATGGTTATATTACCTGCATAGAATTCCTTTAGTTCTCTACGAAGCCTGTCAAGCCGTTCCGGGTAGGCAACTTCTAGCCTACCGGTTCCCCTGACAAAAATGGCCTTAAGCTTCTTTGCACCCCATACCGCACCCATTCCGGTGCGTCCGACTACATGCCCCTTGTTGTTGATTATCGAGGCGAACCTCACAAGATTCTCGCCGGCAGGGCCTATGGTAAGAACCTGCCCAGACTTTCTTGATTTGTCCTTATGATCAGCGATCATCTCATCGTTAACGGTGTATACGTCCATGCCCCAATACTTTCGCGCATCTCTTATCTCGACCGCGTCATTGTTAATATAGATGTAGGTTGGCTTATCAGCCTCACCGGTAATCACTATGCCGTCATAGCTGGCAAACTTCAGTTCTGCCCCAAAGAAGCCACCAATATTGGACTCACCCCATAGGCCCGTGAGTGGTGACTTTGAGCAGACTGTCCACCTGGCTACTGCATTCATCCTGATACCAGTCAAAGGACCGGTCATGAGTATGAAGGGATTATCAGCGGAAAGGGAATCAAAGCCTGGCCTGTCTTTTATCAGGTCGAGGTAGATCTTGGTGCCGAAGCCAAGACCGCCAATGTATTTCCTGGCGAATTCTAAATCAAGAGGCTTTGTTTCTATAGTTCTGGAGGTAAGATCGATGTAAAGAATTTTACCTGCATATCCTCCCATATCACAACCCTTTAATAGATGTTATATTCGCTATACCCGTTATCTTCCAGATACTTCGGGTACATGGTATAGGTAGGTTTTATTGCTGGTAGAAGCTTCAGTATTTTTGGAATTGGTCCTTTTGCCACCATCTGCCTCCGTGTCAGGGCTGCCATGAGATTTACCTTGCCGAACCAAAATTTGTGAGCTATGTCAGCGCTCATGGACATCTCAACCTCGGCTTTTGTTTCTGTGTCCCCGGGCCTCACGTCGACTTTATCACCGGAGCAGTCAACTACTATCACAACATCAGGGGCTGCGTACGTAAATCGAATGATCAGCTTTGAGGCGAGGAGCTTATCCGCAACGCTTGGCGTGTCAGATACCTGTTTGAAAAACCCGCCAAGCACCTCTTCAAATTTTTCAGAACTTTCGAAAAGTCCCATAACTACCCTCCTTTTATGAAATAATATATTAGTAGGCGTTTTTCAGATGAACCAGTATGTCCTCGGCCACCACCTCACGCGGATTATAAAAGCTTGTTCCATCCATAACCGTAGCCTCGGCAATCTCTGATAGGTCATCGTCGATAATGCCTACTTCTCGGAGCCTCAATGGCAATGCGCCCATCTTGTTCAATGTGCCAGTCAACTTTCTCACTGCCTCGATGGCCTTTCTTGCTGCATCATCCACTGAAATTCCTGATACCTCCTCACCCATAATAGGCGCCAGTTTTGCTAACTTGCCCTTGACTTCCTCAAAATTGTACTCCATGCCATGAGGCAGGAGTATGGCATTGGCAACACCGTGGGGAACCCGACAAATCCCGCCAAGTGAATGCGCCATGCCGTGCACACACCCGACCATGGAGTGGGAAAACGCTATTCCAGCCATATTGGATGCTATCAGCAGGGCACCGCGGGCCTCCAGGTCATCTCCATGCTCCGTGGATGTTACGATATTATTGAATATGAGATCTATGGCCCCAGCTGCAAGGGCGTCCGAAACTGGTGACCATTGCAGATCAATGTAAGCCTCGATTGCGTGGGTTAGTGCGTCCAAGGCTGTGGATGCGGTCAGCTTTGGGGGCAGGGAACGTGTCATCTGCGGGTCAAGGACGGCAAGCGATGGAAGGAGGTATTTATCGGTAAAAGATATCTTCACTTGGTTTTCCTTGTCGTAGACCACGGCTGCCATGGTTACCTCGCTACCCGTGCCAGCGGTTGTGGGAACTACAACCAGAGGTTTCAGTGGCCTTGTGAGCGTCTGGGCTCCAGAGTGATCTTCTATGAGGTCACCACCTTCGGAAAGCAGGATGTTTACAGCTTTAGCCGTATCAATGACGCTGCCCCCGCCGATGGCAACAAGACCTTCAGCACCAGAGGCAATGGCCTGCTCTGTGCATTCATTGACGACGTTTACCTCAGAATCTTGAGGCACATCAAGGAATTCTCCTGTAACTTCGATACCGTCAGATAAAAGCCCATCCACCACCTTCTTTGTGAGGCCAAGATCGCTGATGATTGTATCGGATACGATGAAGTATTTCCCAATGCTTAAAAGATCAAGCTCGGCTTTGAAATCCGAGGCAATATCCTGGCCGTATACCACCCTGGTCGGGTTGTAGAACTCGAAAAATTCTGGAAGCATAAAATCCCCCTTGCTCGAAGTGAAAGATATGAATTGTAACCTTTTTGCCCATACTATATTATTTGATGATGAGCTCCTCCAGCTTTCGCTTGGGCACATGGTGGATATCTTTTTTGTCACGCCAGTACCGAATATCACCTCCA
>DATKZQ010000207.1:0-7059 GCA_035527895.1 Desulfatiglandales bacterium | reverse complement strand
GGCTCGTTAACCCTGGTGCGCAAACCTGCGAGCGAGCAGATCAAGGTGCCCATCACCATACATGCTACCTGGCGAGAATTGAGCCAGGTCTGGGGGAAACGGGAATAGGATGATCAACAGCCCCTTATACTTCGAGAATCCGAGGCGTGAGGGCAGACGAACAGTGTTGCGCAGAATTTCCATGAAGGGGGACATCCTTAAAAAACTAAGTTGACGAAGTCAGCCGGCCCGCCAGTCCGCCACTCCGCCACAAAGACGGCGGACAAGAAGAACGGCGGGCAAGGGCAAATCTTCACTTTTGCCATGTTTCGGGATCAAACCTGGCTTTTGCCCCAATCCCCTCCTCGGCAAAGAGCTCACGGCCAAACCTCAGCCAAACCTCAATCTCTTGACAATCGCCCTGAAAACTGATTCAAATAAACTAATAAGATAAACATATTAAAATCTTGGACTTCAGATGTCTTTGATCGACAACAAAAAATGACATAGGAATTTATTAATGACAGATGAACGGAGCAACCTACTTAGCTTTCTGTCTGTGCGTGAACGCATGCAAACAGGCGGCGCAGGTAAAGCCGTTAGTATTGTACCAGAAAAATACAGTTGGGCCCACATTAATAAAGAAGGATGTGGCGATCTGCCTGCATTTCATGCGCAGACGAGAGGGTATTTGACCACTACCGGCATGTCCGAGAAACATTGGGTAACTTGAAGAGCTTGATCGGCCCGATCTTCAATAGTCTAAGAGAGGTGATGGTTTGAAAAAGGGTGGGCGTTATGATGTCTCCGGCTTAGTCGAGGCACAATACGAGGCAGGTTCTAACGATATGGTTCTTAGAAATCTTTTGGGAATTATTGATCCGGATGAGATGGATCGAGTGGAGGCAAGGGCGTTAGCTAAAGCAACAGATATTTTAATTCGAAAATATGACCAGGAGCATCAGTTTACCGCAGCAGATACTTGCCACTTTCATAAAACGTGGCTGGGTAAGGTATATGAATGGGCCGGCAGATATCGTAAGACAAACATAACTAAAGACGATTTCACATTCGCAATGGCAGCTCAGATCCATAAGCTAATGGAGCAATTTGAACAGAGCCAGCTGACCCAATATACACCGTGCGAATTCAAAAACAGGGAAGAAGTTGTTAAGGCGCTGGCAGAGGTCCATACGGAGCTGTTGTTGATTCATCCATTTCGGGAAGGCAACGGAAGAGTTGCGCGACTACTGTCTCTTCTAATGGCATTGCAAGCAGAACTGCCAATTTTGGATTTCAGTTTAATTAGTGAGCATAAGAAACAGGAATATATTGAGGCGGTACATGCTGGTATGGACAGAAATTACCAACCCATGGAAGCTTTATTTTCAGAGATCATTGAGAAGTCGATTTCTGCTTAGGTGGACTAATAAAAATGCTGTGCGCAACCTCAGTGAGTGTGTCAACGACAGACTGAACGCTATCACCGGTTTCGATTGCCGTAGAGCTCGAAACGTTGGTAATCAGAGATTCACGGTATTTCTCTAAGTCTTGTAGATAGGGGTTAGTTTCGATTAATGACTTTTTGCGCATAATACAATAAGATCCTTCTTGGGAACGCCAATAGCACATAAACCCTGGCCAACCGACCTGTCTGCGCTTATCGCACGAGCAACTGTAATATAATACTAAGTATATACTCTTTTCAAAAAAATATAAAGCTTTTACATGAATTTCTTTGCAATTCAGACACTGAGTGAAGACGTAAGGCAGAGGGGGACGTCCGCCACAATAATGGCGGGCAAGTCCACAAATAAGTAGATAACGAATCGATGACGGTCAAAGCTACATTCCTAACAACCTTAGATGGGCAAGTTTTTCTAAAACCAAAATAGGCCCTAAAAATGAAGGGCTCCATCTGCTTCACAGACAATGATTGGTTTGCATTTCTCTCCCACCAGCCTGGGATTGATGAGGTAAATTTCTCGCAACCGGGTTGAGCAGCCCGATTCCGAGCACTAGGGCCCGGGTAACCCTTTTCTTTTTATGAGCAATTGATGCTCAGATCTACGCATTTCACCAACCAATAGGCGTGGAATTGCTACGGTAAGGTGATTGATCAACACCAAGGCAGACTTCTTTTCAAGCGTGTAGTTCCCACTGTCTCATGATTTGGCTTTCCTGCGCAACTTTCTGGCACTTCTTTGACCGGATTTGCTAAAATGGGGTAATGTAGTATATGCGGATCGTGGGATTCAGGATAAACCGAAATTAGGAAAAATGGCGCATGAGCACGTAGTTACTGGGCAAGGTTTGGCCTTCATGACACCGTAGGCTGGAGGCCAGGGGTCAAGATCCAAAGAATTGCAATAAAAAAAAGGGGGGACCTATGGATGAATTCAGAGACAACGATCTTGTGTGCGTGGCGCGCTACTGTCCAAACTGCGGGAGCGAAGTCTTTTGTCGAACCGACTATGGCAAGCACAGGGTTTTCTATATGTCAGAGGACATGACAGACCCGACTGATACCTGCCCGCGTTGTCAGTTTAACTTACTCCTTCTTCCGGTTGAGGCAATCATGGCTATGCCTGATCGCGGCAAAGGAGTACTGCCCCGCAAGGCAACGGCTGGCAAGACATTGATCGAGTCGCTGCACGCCAAGAATCCCCAAATCTTCACCACCAAGGCTTCGGCCAAGCGGGCCCTCAATGCCGTGGGCAGCGTTATCTTTGACGCGCTTGCAGGTGGTAAAGGGGTGCGCTGGTCAGGACTTGGTAGCTTCAAGGTCCGGGAGAGAAAGCCACGATTGGGGCGCAATCCGCGAACAGGGGAGAAGCTTCAGATCCCTGCCCGAAGGGTCGTTGCATTTTCACCTGCTCAGGCGCTCAAGGAAAAGCTTAACGCCTAATCAGTATCCGACATCTCGAGACACTGAGTGTGTGAGGGGAAAAATTTCCACCTGACGCTTGCTAGTTGCCCAAATACGTGCCTTGGCTGTCTGTCTGAGGGCGGCCGCTGAACAATTCTAAACATCTCATGCCGGTGCCGGCACGTAAGGGATAGCCCTTTAGACCGGGGAAGGGGGATACGATCATGGCCTGGATACAATTGGCTAAAGCCTATTGCCTGACGTTGCTCGTGTTTCTGGCCGTGGATTTTCTCTGGCTGGGTTTGATTGCCAAGGGATTATATCAACGATACCTGGGGCATCTTTTCAGCGAGGAGGTGAATTGGGCGGCTGCCTTGTTGTTTTACTTGCTTTTCATTGTGGGGTTGATGGTCTTTGTGATTTACCCGGCAGTTAAAGCCGATGCAGCAATGCAGGCCTTATGGATGGGCATGTTATTCGGCCTGGTCACCTACGCAACCTTTGATCTCACCAATTTGGCCTTGTTGAAGGGTTGGCCTGCGGCAATCACCGTGGTGGATATCCTTTGGGGGATTGTATTGAGCGGTATCGTTTCAACGGCCGGATACTGGATTACACGGTGGCTGTCTTAAAAGCATAGGCCCCACGATCCGGAGGCCCGTGCACGGAGGCGGGGGGTCGAATCCTTGCTCACCTGCGCCGGAACCCGACTTTCGTGACCGAAGCGGGTGCTTCGTGGGAGCAGGTTGTCCCGTGCTCTCGCGCGGGAATAATCGGCCTGCACTTCATGTGGACGAATGCTGCCCTTGTCTCTTGCCTATTTGGAGCATTTGTCTGCGCACGATTGCACAAAGCATTCCGCTGATCATTGTCATAACTGACATAGAAGCTTATTACTTCCATTAAGATTCGCTTAACCATGGACTGTGCGGCTACAAGTAATGCAGAAGGAGGACAATCATGATTACCTTTATTTCATATGCAGCGCTTGCCGTATTTTTGTACATGAGCATTCTCTTCGTGATCGCGCTATTTAAACGGGATAACTCTATTGCCGATATAGGATGGGGACTTGGCTTCGTTATCGTAGCGCTCCTGACTTTTTTTCTTGAATGGGGATTTAGTGCCCGCCATATCTTAGTGACTGCTTTGGTGGTTGTATGGGGAGTGAGGCTTTCGACCCACATCTACCTGAGGAATCGAGGTAAAGGGGAAGATCCTCGATATGCCGCGTGGCGGAAAAAGTGGGGTAAGTGGTTTGTTGTGCGGAGTTTTTTTCAGGTTTTTATGCTCCAGGGTCTGCTGTTGCTCTTTATTTCCTATGTCATTATTAGAGTGAACAGCTCCTCTGAAGGGGGGCTCTCCGTGCTTGATATCTGTGGATTGGCGGTCTGGATTATCGGGTTTCTCTTTGAGTCTCTTGGAGATTTACAGCTCAAGCGGTTTATTGCCGATGAGCGGAACAGGGGCCGCATCCTCACCACGGGCCTCTGGCGCTATACGCGACACCCGAATTACTTCGGCGAGGCCACCATGTGGTGGGGAATATTTCTCATCGCCCTGTCCGTGCCTTATGGCTGGACTGCCATTATAAGCCCGGCAGTGATTACCTTCCTGCTCCTGCGAGTATCCGGGGTGATACTGCTCGAAAAGGAATTCACGGATAACGAAGAGTTCGAAGAATACAAAAGAAGGACAAGCGCCTTTATTCCCTGGTTCCCTAAGCCATCCCGCTGAGAGAGGTATTCTTCACGAGGTGATTGCGCCTGGAGAAACGCCGGCAAAAAAGTCATGCAGGTAAAGCAAAGTAACTAATGCTTCTGGGCGGGAAAAGAGAGCCGCATATCGCTTAGAGAACTGCATTTACTGCAATACGTGCTGTTTTTCAGTTTTCTACGGCCTCCAGATATTTTTTCGAAATACCTTCCATGCGCCTTCGGTTCGTTCCAAAGTCATAATGCCCTACCCGGGACGCAGATCGGAAGTGGACAACGCGGGCGGTCTCATCCAGGAAGAACTCCACATCGTCCACGAAACGAAATAAGGCTGTTCTGAATTCCGCATGGATGTAGAACTCTGTTGCCGTGACGATCGTGGTTCGCTTGATGGCTTTGAGGATGCCGAGGATCCTTTGCCTGCTTGCCCCCCTCGTTCGCAGATAGGGAACCGGCTTCATTGCATGCCTTTTAGCTTGGCTCTGCGTTGAAACGCAGTTCGGAGAATCTGGGCAAGGGGCCAATTTGCCCTCCGTCACGCCGAGGCTTTCGCCACGTGCCCTTGATGCGCTGGTCAGAATGACTGCCATAATCAGTGCGCACAAAGGTGCTCTTTTCATAGGTATCTCCTTTTAGCCCAAGTACGGCGACCCTTTCCTGCCCCTAACGCTGAGCGACCTCCTTCATTAGTTTGGGTGGAGGGTGAACAAGGCCCTTGATCCATCGCTCGGGAAACGCTTCAATCCCGTTGGCCGCCCCGAGCAGTGCGCCCAATACCGCTCCACGGTAGGCATTGTCTCCCCCCAGATTTGTGTTGGCGATCAGGCCGGATTCCGGGTTGTCGTGGTATTTTAGGGCCAGGTAGATGACCGAGGGCACCGATTCCTCGACATAGCAGGCCGTGCTGAAACGACGCCCCACCACCAACTCATCTGCTTCGTTCAGCCATTTCAGGAACGGATATCCAGCAAAAGGGCTTCGCTTCTTTTCGATTTCCGTCATCAAAGCCTCTCTCAAGGGTATACCGTTGAGTATCTGGACCAGCAGATCAGCAAGAAATACTGTGGCACCCTCCATCTTGGACCCGAGATGCGTAAGAGACACGTGTTCCAGAGCGGCTTTTCTCGCTTTTTGCCAATCATCTTGATAGAACACAACAACGGGAACCACACCAACCAATCCGCCGATATGCTTCTCCTGGACACCGCATTTTCTGGGGGGCACCCCCTTTGCGTAGTTGGTGAAGAAATGACGATGGTATTCCTCGAGGTAGGTATCGCGGTGGTTGCCGGGCGTGGTCATGTAAGAAAGGTAACGTTTTAGATAGTCGTCGGCGTCATAACCTCCCTTTTCATTCAGTGATTCAATGAGCAGTTTACACAATTTCACGTTCAGGGTATTCTCCCCGGCCCGCAAGAACTGGTGGTAGTGAATGCCGCGTCGACCCCAATACTGGGCCTGCTCATGAAGGATTTCTCCTTTTCTGTTAATGGGCTTATAGGATGAGCGCCAAAGAATGCTGTCCGGATGGGGATTCCTTGGGTCAAGATAACCCGTCACCTGACCATAATCTCGGTGCAAAGCCACACGGTCATAATACCAGTGAACCGGCATGGCAAGGGCATCACCTATAAAAAGGCCATATAAGCATCCCCGTGTCCTCGATTCCGTGGAGGTATTTGACATCTTCTCTTCTAATTGTGAGCGCTCAGATACCATGATATCTCTCAAAACTGCTCCCGTGGTTGCCTCATGACCGAATCTTCAATCTCCCGGCGGAAGCAACGTGACTGCTTTACTTATGGAATTTAAGCATCGTGTCTCCTAAAACAAGAGGTCTTGAGGGAAATGCTTATTTGCCTTGGCATAAAGCTGCTGATAAAATAGAATTTTAGAGTAAAACGAACATCCAAGATCAACGGCAGAGCGAAACCACGGTTTGTGAGTTCCATCAGCCCAGTTTAAGGTCGAAAACAGCTCTTAACGGCTCTAAGAACATGGCCTTCTGTGAATCAAGGGGGTCGCGTCTTCATTCTTGACAACCTGGTGAGCAGGCCCTCCAGTCCGCCACAACAACGGCGGACAAGAAGAATGGCGGGCAGGGGTGCAAATTTTTACTTTTGCACTTTTTCCCGATCAATCCCTTTCTTTTACCCCAATCATCATTTTAGCATTCAGCAATCAGCTCACAGCTTCCTTCATGAGTTCTATTACACTAAGTGTTGATATGGGACATGAGTTGGAGCAGGCTATCCCGCTACACCAACTAAAGTAAAAGCCCTTGCCGTTTCGATTACGAAAAGTATTCGTAACTTTTCGATTCGTCTAAAAAAGGCTGCTGGCAGATGAAGTCATGGGGAAGAGGAGGGTCACATCCTAATTATTAATTATTCGTGTGCAAGGGATGACGAGCGGGACGCCCGTAAGAAAGTAAATAACAATTTGGCGAGGGTCAGGCCCGCCATAACAACGGCGGTTAAACCCGCCATACTGATG
>DATKZQ010000206.1:0-59862 GCA_035527895.1 Desulfatiglandales bacterium | reverse complement strand
TCTGGAAATTATTCACAGTCTATGCTCGCAGCTTAGTGCCTCGCGCCAGGGCGGGCTCAAAAGGATAGATTGCCACGTCGCGGAGTTTATCCTGAGCAAAGTCGAAGGGCTCCTCGCAATGACATGATTGCAACTTGGTATAAGGAGGTTAAACTATGGAATACCAAAATCTTTTCTCGCCAATAACGATGAGGGGGGTGATCTTCCCCAATCGGATTATGCGCACGTCAATGGTCTCAGGTCTCGCCACCGAGGATGGGGCTGTAACAGACGCCTTGAAGGAACGGTACCGGCGAGAGGCAAAGGGAGGAGCCGGTGCACTTGTGGTCGAGGCATCCGTTGTCATACCCTCGAGGAGTTCTTTCAACCTCCGGATCAGCGATGACAGCTTCGTGCCTGGCTTGACTGAGGTGGTCAACACGATCCGTGCAGCGAACGTGGATACAAGAATAGGGATTCAGATTATGCAGTTCCTCAAGGTCGCCAGGAGCGGATGGAGGCAAAAGGTTGAGGACTTCAAGAAGGAAGATCTGCCGAAGATAGTTCAAGACCACGTTGATGGAGTCAAACGTGCTTTAGCAGCCGGCTTTGACTTCATCGAGCTCCACATGGCCCATGCATATGTTCTGGCCTCCTTCTTGTCACGGGTCAACAAAAGACCCGATGAATATGGTGGCAGCTTCGAAAACAGGATGCGGTTGCCCGTTGAGGTATACCGGGCGGTGCGGGAGACCGTGGGAGATGATTATCCCCTCGGCATCAGAATAAATGGAGAGGACTTTGTCATTGAAGGAAACACCTTAGAGCAGAGTGCGAGGATAGCCCGCAGGTTAGCTGAACTAGGCGCCGATTACGTCAGCGTGACTGCAGGGAGCCGTTTTGAGGACGCCGCTATCCCCGAAGAGGGGAACCCTCCCGACCCGATGTCCGGCTACAGTGGGCATCGGATGAGCCCCTGGTGGTGGTGGCCAGACGGCACCCATGTCTACTTGGCTGAGGGTATAAGAAAGGCCGTTAGGAAGGCCGGATTCGATACCCCAATAATCATCGCCGGTAAGATCCGGGAACCCAAACACGCCGAGCAAATCCTCCGGGAGGAAAAGGCAGACATCGTTGGCCTTTGTAGAGCACTCCTCTGTGACCCCGACTGGCCGATTAAGGCAAAGGAAGGCAAAGACAAGGAAATCGTGAAGTGTGTCGCATGTAACTGGTGTCTTGAGGCCGACTCCCGATATGAAAAGGTGAATTGCTGCCGGTGGCCCGAGGGGAGCCTGGCTGCTCCTGAACCGTTTACCCCAAAAGCGGCCCGTCCCGGTAAGATCAAGAAGGAAGACAGGTGATTGTGGCGGCACGTTGAGATTGCCGTACGGTCCCCTTTTAAGAACTTCCGGCGAATGGAGGTGATAACCGTGGCTAAACTCGATTTTCCACGGCACAGAAATAAAGATGCCCAAGAATATAGCACCAAGCGGTGGTGGCTTGGCATGACGCTCGGTGACATGCTTGATAAGACAGCTGATCTGTATCCCGGAAAGGAAGCGTTAGTGGACGACAGGGTTCGGCTCTCTTACTCAGAGCTCAGAGAGCGAGTGGACAAGCTTGCCGTAGGATTTATCAAATTAGGTATCGAAAAAGGCGACACCGTCCTGTTGCAGCTCCCTAACTGGGCTGAATATGTCTATTCGTATTTTGCCCTTCAGAAGGTAGGCAGCGTACCGGTGCTCTTGATTTCCGGGTATAGGCAACTGGAGGTGAGTCATCTGTGCCAATTAACCGAGGCCAGGGCGTGGATTGTGCCGGATACCTACCGCAACACAGATTATACAGCCTTTATGGGAGAGGTTAAGGAGGCAAACCCCCAGCTGGACTACATCATCTCGGTACGGGTAGCCGGCGAGAATAACAACTTCACCACCAACCTTGAAAGCCTTATGGATAGGGAGCTAACTGCCGAAGACAAGCAGGACTTGGCAGCCAGAAGGCCTTTGCCGAGTGATCTCGCCCATATACTACCCACCGGAGGGACCACTGGTCTACCCAAGGGCATCCCCCGCACCCACAACGATTATATGTGCAATATTGAATACGTTGCACGTGCGGGAGAAATGTGCACCGATGACATCTGGTTGGTAACGGTGCCGGTGGGGCATAACTTGGCACTGCTGGTGGGGGTTACCGGCTGTATCTTCACCGGCGGTAAACTGGTTTTGCTGGACTCTACAAGACTGGGTGATGTGTGCGGGGCTATCCAGAGAGAACGGATAACATTTATGCCAATTGTGCCCAGCTTGCTCAAAAGAATTATTGATTTTGAGGAATTGGCTGACTATGACATCAAATCCTTGAGAAAGATATCTGCCGGCGGAGAGGCCAGTACTCCCGAGCTCATCAGAAGCGTAACCGAAAAACTGGGCTGTAAATACATAAACGAATTCGGGATGAGCGAGGGACTCCTCTTTCGGACCAGGATCGACTACGACCTTGAGACCATCTGCACCACGATCGGGATGCCATGCTGCCCGTACGATCAAATCAGGATAATCGATCGGGACGGAACCGAGCTCCCTGTTAAGACCGACGGTGAATTAGCAACCAAGGGGCCGGGCATTTTTGCCGGATACCTGAAAAACCCCGAGGAAAACGAGAAGGCCTTCACCGCCGACGGCTTCTTCAGAACTGGAGACCAGGCGAGAAAGGATGCGTCCGGTAAGGTACGCATAACAGGGAGAATAAAGGATCTTATCATCAGGGGTGGTGAGAACGTCAGTCCTGGCCAAATCGAGGAGATATTGGCAACGTACCCAGGTGTTGCAGATGTTGCCGTTATAGGTATGCCCGATAAGGATTTGGGTGAGAGGGTCTGCGCGTACATCCAGCCCGCTGCCGGTGCGAAACTGGATCCCGAGAAGATTAAGGCATTCATGGAAGACAAAGGGGCTTCCAAGTTGCTGATTCCGGAGCGGTTCGAATTCATGGATGCCTTGCCAATGACCGAGGCAGTGAAGCACGACAAGAAGGCCCTGCGGGAAGATTTGAAACGGCGCTCAGGGCAACCGTAACGTTCAACAAAAACACCAAGGAGGCAAGACGGACAATGGCTAAGAATATTGATGAAGTTTTTACCGATTGTACCCTCTGTTACCACAGCTGTGGAACGAGAGTTGCGATAGAGGACGGTGACGGCGTTATTGTTCAAACGGACCGGGGTCAGGTGAAAATGAAGGCGAACGTTGATAAGCGAGTGGCCGAAGGGGTCGTGCTGGTTCTGCACGGGTGGCCGGGAGAGGTCAATGCAAACCTGTTGACCGATACCCAGTGCCGTGAGCCCATCATGGGGTACCCCCCAGATGAAATCGCTTTTGTGTGGCATTAAAAAGGCTTAACAGCACGAAAGGAGGAGGAATATGGAGATCAAGAAGCTTGGGGTTTTGGGATGCGGCCAGATGGGAGCCGGTATTGTACAGGTCTTTGCCCAGTCGGGTTACCAGGTTGTAGCCGTTGACACGGATGAGCAGATGTTGCACAAGGCGGTAAAATCCGTGGACAAACGACTGGCGGGTCGGGTTGAGAAGGGCAAGCTGGACCAGGCTGAGAAGGACAGCATAATGGCTCGAATAACAACCAGCACCAAAATGGAGGATTTGAGAGACTGTGACCTCATCGAGGAAGCCGTACCGGAAGACCTTGCATTGAAAAAAGAGGTCTTTGCCGAATTGGACAAGATCTGTCCCGCTCATACCATTTTTGGCACCAATACCTCCTGTCTTTCCGTGACCGATATGGCCGCGGCAACCAACAGGGGCGATAAATTGCTGGGCATGCACTTTCATAATCCCGCTCCGGTTATGCGCCTGCTGGAACTGGTGCGCACCATCATGACCAGCGAAGAGACCATCGAAACGGTAACGAACCTCGGCGAGACGCTCGGAAAGACCGTGGTGGTAGCTCCCGATGTAGGCGGCTTCATCGTCACCCGGCTCTTCACGCCCTTTCTGTTAGGGGCGGTTCACATGCTGGAAGCAGGGATCGCTACCAGGGAAGAAATCGATACCTCCATGAAGCTGGCAGTCAATCATCCGATGGGGCCTTTGGAGGTAATTGATTTTATAGGGCTGGATACGGAACTCGCCATCGACGAGATGCTCTACGAGGAGACCAAAGATCCCAAATATGCCCCTCCCCTCCTGCTAAAAAAGATGGTCGCCGCCGGTTGGCTGGGGAGAAAAACAGGCAAGGGGTTTTACGAGTACACATAAAAGCCCCTTGAAAACACCCTTGAATTCGCAGATCCTCTTTGGTGGATGTTGGGAATTCTTGCTGATAGTGTCAAACGGAATCAATGATTTTCTCTTGACAAGAAGTTTGGCCTTAGTATAGTAATGGTCATACCATTCATCCCCCCAAGTCATGAACGAGAAGTTGACATTCCAACCGTACAGAAGCCAGCGTGCATTCGAGCATGTTGCCGATCAGATCAAGCAGGCGATTTTGACCAAACGGTTGTGTGACGGTGATCGCCTTCCCCCTGAGCGTGAGTTAGCAGAACAATTCGAGGTAGGCAGGGTCACCGTCCGCGAGGCCTTAAGAACGCTTGAAACCATGGGATTGATCCAGATCAGGATGGGCAGTACCGGCGGAGCCTACGTGTGGGCCTCCAACCCAAACCGCATGCCCTCTATGATTATGGATAGGTTACAACTCGATGGGACTACTCACGGCCAGATGATCGAAGCCAGAATAGGCCTCGAATGCGCTATCATAGGCTCCACGGTCCAACACGCCAATACTGAGGATATCGCCAAGATATCACAGAACGTCGAAGAATCAAAAGAGATCTTCGAGCGCCTACGAGCCCGACAAGCAGTCTCGAACATGATCAACTTCCATATCTTGTTGGCGGAGGCATCGCATAATTTACCCTATATCATGTTCGTTCGCTCCATAATGGAATGGGCAGCAAGGGAGCTGACGGATTGGATTCCTTCACCCGATGAACAGAGATATTCGCATTTTTCCCACCGGCAAATACTCGCAGCAGTACAAGCCGGGAACACCAAAGCCGCTGAGCGTCTCTTGCGTGAACATATACAGAAAATAGGGATCCTTGTGTCACAGCGCGCACAGCAATAAGATTCCCTTATAGAGACTAGCTCCATATCAGACATCATCAGAAGGCCCGGAAGACCTTACCCGGTGGTTACTGGTGCCCCATATCATACAGTAACACACCACACAGCATTCGAGGCATTCAGCGATCAGTGGATCGGCATGTAAACAATCGGCCTTTACGTACATGACACGAGACACTGGCCTCTTACTCGAGCTACTCTCAAGATGTGCAACTGAAGGGTATTATGGCGAGCGCAATGAAGAACCATTATGGATGAAGCATCTTTGTGGGGAGGGAATGCTGCTATGAAACCGTATTACTGGATGACCGATTTTACCCCCCAAGAGGAATGGATTGATCAGCAGGGTCTATTCCTCTTGTTGGCCTTCTTTTTTACCGAAATTGGGGCGGGCCTGTATGGAGTTTCCCTTTTCCTCGGATTTTGGAGAGGATGCCTTGCAGGCTGGCTCATTTCTTGTGTGCTCGGAGGCGGCTTTCATTTGCTGTATCTAGGTAAGCCCTTGAGGGCCTGGCGAGCCGTGCTCAAGCCCCGTACCTCAGAGTTATCGAGGGGGATGGTCTTTATGATTCTTTTTGCAGGGATTGGAGCAATCCATATTGCACCTTCTCTGAGTTTCCTCGGTTTTCTTCCGTGGCAGAGCGACATCCTGCTTTTCAAAATAGTCATGGCCGTTCTGTGCTTTTTCGTGATCACCCACGGCTTCATGATTATGAATGTTATCACGGGTATTCCTTTCTGGAACTCGGCAATTCTCCCGGTGCTTGCCCTGGCATCAGGAGTGTGGCTTGGAACCCAACTCGGTACGGCTGTAAGCTTTAGCTTGTCAGAGGGAGAAATCCTCACCTCAATGGAGCCGGTGGCACGGTGGTTTCTTTTTGTCTACATCTTCCTGAGCCTCTTTTTTCTCTGGAACTCCGCTCATTCTTCATCGGCAGCGCAAGCATCGTTGGGGGTGCTGGTCAAAGGCGATCTTGCTCCGCTCTTTTACGGAGGCGTCGTTCTCATTGGTTTTGTAGTCCCGCTCGTCATCACCTTCTATTTCTGGGCAAACAGCAGCGTTTTGCCAAGCTATGGCCTCGCCTCCGTAAGGGTCATTTGTGCGTTCCTTGGGGATTTGACCTTACGGTACACCATCTCCAAATCGGGGAGATATGCCCCACTTATCTATTCCAATCTCGTACAGGGCTGAAATTCGGCAGCATGTCCGCTTACGTGGAACATTTCGTGAACCTTTAGGCCTGACTAAAGGGCATTTGGAGGAACTGGTATGGCTAGATGGGGAATGGTTATTAACACTCACACGTGTATCGGGTGCTATAATTGCATGATAGCGTGCAAAGCAGAGCATTTCTTGCCGCCGGGCATATTCTTCGCGAGAGTCCTGATTGGGGAAAGCGGAAGATATCCATCGGTGCGCAAACTGATCTATCCTGTTCTCTGCAACCATTGTGAAGACCCCTCTTGTGTTGACGTGTGTCCTACCGGAGCCACCACACAACGGGAAGACGGCATTGTTACGGTAGACCAGGATATCTGTATAGGGTGCCGGAATTGCCTGATCGCTTGCCCGTACCAGCAAAGGAGCTATCTCTCAAAGGATGAGAGGGAGTATTTTCCCGGACAGGGACTGACCCCTTTCGAGGAGATCGGAAAAGTGCTTTACCCATTGGAAAAGGGGACTGTGGCAAAATGCACGTTCTGCATCGAGAGGATCGATGAGGGTTTGAAAAAAGGCCTGACCACTGGTGTTGATCGTGATGCTACTCCGGCATGTGTTAACGCCTGCCCCGTGAGTGCACGACATTTCGGCGATCTGGATGATCCTGTAAGCAATGTGTCCGTGTTGATACGCGACAAAAAGGCCGCTCCCTTACACCCCGAGTATGGTACACAGCCGTCAGTATACTACATTACAACTGGCTGAAAAGGGAAAGGATATACCGTGATTGAGATTAGATTTCACGGACTTGGCGGGCATGGAGCGGTTGTCGCCGCGAAGTTCCTTGCCGATGCAGCCGCGAAAAGCGGGTATCAAGCCCAGTCCTTTGCGTCTTACGGTGCCCTGAGGCGTGGCGGCAAAGTTGAGAGTTATGTGCGGATCTCAGAGGCGCCCGTGCGGCTACACTGCAAGATGTATGAGCCCGATTGTGTGGTCCTTATGGATGAGCGCCTGCTCGACGATGAACAGGTCATGAGCGGGTTAAAGGATCGTGGAAAGGTATTGATCAATAGCCCCAAACCGGAAAAAGTGTTTTCAGGTTTGGATCAATTCGACGTGTACACTGTAGACGCTTATCGAATTGCCAGCGAAAAGGGGCTGGTTCTCCCCGGAGGCATGCCGGTCATCAATACCACCATACTCGGTGCACTGGTTGGGATGTTGGAGGTGATTCGCCTTGAAGATCTGGCGGAGGTAATCCGAGCCGGTACGCCAAAGGCCGAGAAGAATGTCGAGTGTGCCGTAGCTGGTTATGAACAGATCATAGCGCCTTTATCGGATGCGCCATTAGTAGAACCCCCCCGGCAGGCCGATGGCACAATCCAAGCTTCAACTGAACGGTATCCCGTTTACGATCCTGGTAAGATGGAGCGCTGCAACAAATGCCAGATCTGCTATATGGTGTGTCCAAGCCTGGCCATCAGTTTTCAATTAGAGCCATTTGAGCTTCGCGTGGATAAACAGCTCTGTGCACGCTGTGGTATCTGTATAGAGGAGTGCCCTCGTGGGGCGATATCGTGGGGAAGGAATGGACATGATTAAGGTAATTACGGGAAACGAAGCGGCTGCCTATGGTGCGCTTTTAGCGCAGCCAGGGGTTGTCTGTGCCTATCCTATCACCCCTCAGTCGAGAATCCCCGAGCAACTATCTGAATTCCATGCCCAGGGGCTTTTGAAAGGCACGTTCGTGAATGTTGAATCGGAAATGGCAGCCTTGGGCTACGTTACTGGTGCCTCCATGGCAGGGGTAAGGGTGTTTACGGCCACATCCTCCCAGGGCCTCGCCTGGATGCACGAAGGGCTCCACTGGGCAGCCGGAGCTCGACTGCCCATCGTGATGGCCAACGTGAACCGGCCTCTCGGTGCACCATGGAATCTCACGTGCGATCAGATAGACAGTCTGGCCCAGAGGGATACGGGTTGGATGCAGTTCTACTGCGAGTCTAACCAAGAAATCATGGATACCGTTATCCAGGCTTACAAGATCTCCGAATCCCTGTCCATCCCCTCAATGGTGTGCCTGGACGGCGTGTACCTGTCTTACCTTTCAGAGACCGTTGAAATTCCCGAGCAGGCAGCGGTGGACGAATACCTCCCCAAATACGACCCGTCCTTCAAATTAGCCGGAGGCGGCTGGAAACTCTATGATATAGCCCCGCCGGAGCAAGACGCCCATGCCGGTGACTTGATGCGAGACAGATACTATCTCCATAAACTTGAAAGCAAATGCGTGGCCAGAGCGCTTGAGTGCGACGAAGAATTCCGCACCGCCTTTGGCAGAGGGTATCCTCCAGTCGAGGAATATTGCTGCGAAAATGCGGATACTGTGGTCGTTATGTCGGGAAGTGCCGTCGGAACGTGCAGATCCGTCATTGATTCCATGCGGCAACAAGGCTTGAGCGTGGGAATGGTAAAGATCAAGATGTTTCGCCCCTTCCCAAAGGAACTTCTCCGAACTGCGCTGGGCGAGAAGAAAAAGGTCTTGGTGATCGAAAGGGACCTCTCCCCCGGACAATGCGGCATCTTTTTCCAGGAGTTGAAATGGGCCCTGTGCGGATCGGACCCGTTCCCGGAGCTCTATGGATTCGTCTCGGGTTTGGGCGGGGCAGATATCACCCCCAGATTAATTGAAGAAGCTATCCGTTTTAGTAGTAACTCCGAGAGCCCGAATCAGGATGTCATCTGGCTCGGATTAGCATCAAGGGAAGACCAAGATGAATACGACAGAAACGCAATTACGATACACTGACGAAGAGTATATTCAACCTCCCCACGGGTTTTGCCCCGGCTGTGGGGTGGCCTTGGCATTGAGATATTTTCTTAAGGCCGTCGGAGAAAAGGTGATTATCGTGGCACCTCCCGGATGCGCTGCACCAAGCATTTCATTTCCAAAGCCCAGCCTGGTTTATGAGGGACGTCGTATTGACGTCATACACTGCCCCTTCGGTTCCGCTGCGATCATAGCAGGAGGCATTAAGTCTGCCTTGGTGGCACGAGGAGATACGGAAACCCAGGTAGTTGCCTGGGCAGGGGACGGGGCGACCTTTGATATTGGTTTTGGAGGAGTCTCAGCTGCGGCGGAGCGAAATGAAAATATTATCTACGTATGCTATGACAACGAAGCGTATATGAACACTGGCAATCAGCGAAGTGGAGCAACACCATGGGGTGCAAAAACTGCAACCAATCCCCCGCCGGATCAAAAAAGTGAAAACAAAAAAGACATAATGTGGATCATGATGGGTCACTACCCCCCGTACACGGCTTCAGCCACAGTTGCCTATCCGGATGACCTCATGACCAAGGCAAGAAAGGCGAAAGAGATCAGCGGGTTTCGCTTCTTTCACATACTAACCCCTTGTATACCGGGATGGGGCTATCGTTCGGAATTGACGGTGAAGATATCAAGACTAGCAGTCCAAACCAATCTATTCCCACTTTACGAAATTGAGGATGGAACCAAGATAACTATTAATAAGAAACCAAAGGCAAAAAAATTGGAGGAATTTGTAAAACTGCAAGGACGATTCAAGCACCTGACATCACATGAAATTAAGCAGATGCAGACTCTCGTTGAGAAAAGATGGGATAGGCTCAACCGATTGGCCGATCTGCGGGAGTAATACCCTTGGAGAAGTGCCGCCTCTGCGGAGTGGGATCAAGCGAGCACCTGTGATCCAGGACTCCTTTCCATGGTTTGCATCATAGGAGAGGCCTCAGGGCCTTGTTTATAATCACTGACCATGTCAGTGGATGTAATTTCTTATTAACCAAAAGGAGGGGTAGAGATGAAAAAGCTACTAGTTTTAAAGGTTATGGGACTTGCGCTGATTCTGTTGGCGCTCATGGTGTTCAGCAGTGTTGCTGTTGCTGGGTCCGATAAGACACTCAAGATTGGCAATACGGTACCCATGAAGGCAAAGGAAGGGATCCAGATCAAGAAATGGCTTGAATTGCTTGCGGAGCGGCTCAACCAGGACGGCGGTCTCGTCGTGAAGGGGGTGAAATACAACGTACAGATCATCTCCTATGACGATGATTATAGCGCCGATACGGGCCGGGCTGCGGCAGAAAGGCTCATCTACCAAGACAAGGTCAAGCACATCATCTGCCAGTGGGGTTCCGCCCCCATTGTGGCAACCCTCATGATCGCTGAACCCAATAAGGTCCTACAGATCGGAAACGGCATGACCGAGAAAACCATGGAGACCCAGTGGAACTATTACTACCGCACCCCTTCGCTTTTCTGGATCAACGGCCAGCAAGTGGAATGGGTGGAAGAATTCAAGAAGAGGGGCCTTCCCATGTCCGTCGTGATGATCAATCCGGATGATGTGACGGGCCGGGGGGCCACCAAGAAAAACGAGATGCTTTTTAACAACATAGGTGTCAAGATCCTGGATCAACTTTTCTATAAGCGAGGGACAACCGATTATACCCCTTTTGCCACCAAGATCAAATCCTTGAATCCCGGTTTTGTAGATACCGGCACGACCATTGGCGGGGCCCCCACCCTGCTCCTCGCAAAGGCCCTCTATGACGTAGGGTACAAGGGTGGCAAGTTTTTCAATAATATGGCGGATACATGGAAAGAGATTGTTGACAAGGTGGGTGCAGAGGCGATTGAGGGGGCTGTCGGGGGCTTTAAGGATCCCCGTGAATATCGTACTGAAAAATGGGCTCTTGAGCTCTGCGACGCCTATGAAAAGAAGTACGGCGTTTGGGAAACTGATTCCGTGAACTGGATAAATGGCTGGTTTGCCCTAATGGCTGCCATAAAGAAGGCCGACAGTCTGGATCCGGACGATTTGACCAGGGCCCTTGATGGTCTAAAGTTTCCGGGGCTTTATGTCAACAGCAAATTTGTTTCCAGGCCTGATATGAACAACCCGAGAACGTGCGATGCCGTAGGGCAACAGATATGGGGCAAAATGACAAACGGGAAATTCCGGGTGATGCCCATCATTTCCATTGAGGAGAATTACAAGCAGTCCGTGGTTTCCTACGGCCTCGAAAAAGCCTTTGGATTGCAATAGTCCTCTGGAATTTGCAGCGCACCTCCCTCTACCTTGTCGCCCCGGATGGGTAGAAACGACCGGATTTTTAAAAGAACCGGAGGTCATTTAGAATGGATCTATCTTTGTTCTTTCAGTGCCTTGTAAACGGGCTGGCATTGGGCGGCATCTACGCGCTTGTTGCTTCGGGTTTCACCCTGGTCCTCGGCACCATGAGGATATTCAATTTCGCCCAGGGAGAATTCTACATGCTGGGCGCCTTCGTCACCTTCGGCGTCTGTGAGGTTCTCAACCTGAACTACTTTGCAGCACTGGTCGGTGCCTTTTTGACGATGGCCTTGCTGGGAGTAATCCTCCAGCGATTTGTCATCCGCTATACCTACGGCGGCTTTTTCCATACCGTACTTGCGACCATTGCTTTTTCGATGATAGTACAGCAGACCGCGGTAATCACCTTCGGCAAGACAGACAGATTCATCAGCCCCGTAGTGAAGGGTCGAATGCAGATCGGGGAAGTGATTGTGTCGAATGACAAACTGCTACTCATATTCCTGGGGGCAGCGCTCATCATCCTCTTGTACTACTTCATGAAGCTGAAGGTCGGTAAGGCCATGCGGGCGGTTACGGAGGACCAGGAGGTGGCGGGACTTCAGGGCATAAACTCTCGCAGGATTTTTACCATAACCATGGCCCTTGGTTGTGGTCTTGCAGGCATAGCAGGGGCTGTTATCGCGCCGGTTTTGGGCGCAACAGCAGGTATGGGACACGGTATATTCATCAAGATTCTCCTGGTGATCATTATTGGAGGCATGGGCAGCATGCCCGGAGCCCTTCTGGCCGCTCTCCTGATTGGATTGATAGAGAGCTTCGGCTATCAGTTCATTGGCGGTTACAATGAACTGCTCCTTTTATGCTGCCTCATGCCTCTTTTATTCTTGAGGCCAGGGGGGTTGTTGGGTCGGCCCCTGGCTATCCCGGAGTAAAGGATAGAACCCCACATGACGTCACATATGAAGCGCCTTGCAGTTTTAGGAATCCTCACTTTGTTCATTTTAATTCCGCTTTTTGTAAGGAGTGACTATTTTCTCCACCTCCTCATTTATACAAGCATGTACAGCATCCTCGGCATGGGCTTCAGCATTATGTGGAAGAACCGCCTAATCACCTGCGGCCAGGCAGGTTTTTGGGCCGTTGGGGCCTATACCTCGGCCATGCTGGTGACAAGGACGGGTCTGTCCTTCTGGCTTGCCCTGCCCATCTCAGGCATGGCATCAGCCCTTTTCGCCCTGTTTATTTTTTCCGCTGCCCTGAGGGCGGGGCCGCTCATATTTTTCATGATAAGCCTTGTTTCGAGTTTTATCGTCATGGAGGTTCTCGGCACCGTGGAGTTCTTTGGAGGATGGGAAGGCCTCATGGGTATCCCCAGACCTTCCATAGGATCCTTTGTTTTTTTGAGCAAGACCTCATTTTTCTATTTTGTGCTGGCCCTGTTGGTGCTGAATATCATCGCATATTACGCCCTCTATAAGTCACGCATCGGTCGGGCCTGGACAGCCATTGGATCTAGCGCGAGGCTGGCCGAGGTTCAAGGGATCAACGTCTACAGATACAGGCTTGCAGCAACGGTCATCGCCTGCTTTTTCGCAGGGGTGGTCGGCGCCTTTTATGCCCACTATCAAACCATGCTGGTACCGAATACGTTCAGTTTTCTTCTGTCCATCTATGTCCAGATGTTCGCATTGATCGGCGGCCTTGGCTATTTTATCGCAGGACCTATTGTGGGAGCAGGGGTGATGGTGTTTCTTCCGGAGCTTTTGCGTGTGACAGAGCAATTCCAACCCATAGTTTTCGGCATCCTCATCATCTTTATCGTCATTTTCTTGCCTGGTGGTATCCTGAGTATCACTGATCGCTTTTCTCGGCTTATTGGCGGTGATTTATTTCGGCGGAGAGGTTAATCGGCGACCTATAGGAGAGAGACATAGATTAGGGGTTGAGTATGGCACTACTCGAAATCAGAAGTCTGAGTAAATATTTCGGAGGGCTGGCTGCGGTTAGCGAGCTGGACATGGACGTGTCCGAGTCGGAGATATTGGGCCTGATAGGTCCAAACGGCGCCGGCAAGACCTCCGTCTTTAATCTGATCAGCGGGTTCTTCCCTGTCACAAGGGGCGAGGTGAGATTTAAAGGTGAGGCCATAAACCATTTGAAACCGCACGAGAGAGCCAAGCGGGGGATTGGGCGAACTTTCCAACAATCGGTCTTGTTCATGGGGTCCTCGGTATTTGAAAATGTCTTTACCGGATTTCATATGAGCTACAAAACGGGGCTGCTCCAGCAATTTCTGCACACAGGGGCAGCGCGGCAGGAGGAAAGCGCTGTCAAGCTGGAGACCCTGGAGATATTGGACTTTATGGGGATGGCCCATCTTAACGAGGAGGTTGCGGCAAACCTCTCCCACGGTCACCAACGGATTCTCAGTATCTGTGTTGCCCTGGCTTCAAACCCTCGGCTCCTTCTCCTGGACGAACCGGTGACAGGGATGAACCGGGCCGAGACTTCAAACACGATAGAGCTTATCAGGCAGCTCAGGGAAAGAGGTAGGACAATCGTTTTGGTAGAACATGACATGAAGGCTGTCATGGGCCTTTGCGACCGGATCGTGGTCTTAAACTATGGAAAGAAAATCGCCGAAGGGCTGCCTGACGAGATCAAGAAAAACAAAGAGGTCATTGGAGCGTATCTCGGCAAAGAGGGAGCATGAAAAGATGTTGCTTGAGGTTAAAGATCTTTATGTCCATTACGGAAAGGCGGAAGTCTTGAAGGGGATCTCCATAGGCCTTGATGAAGGAAAAATCGTTACTCTTATCGGGGCCAACGGGGCCGGGAAGACAACTACCTTGAGGACCATCTCCGGGATCAAGGTGCCGACCTCGGGTGCAATCTGGTTTCAGGGTAGGCGGATAGACGGCATGCCGCTCCACGAGATTGTCAGATTAGGCATCTCTCAAGTCCCAGAAGGCAGAATGGTTTTTGTGACCATGACCGTACACGAGAATTTGGTATTAGGGGCCTACTTGCGGAAAGATAAGCGGGCGGTCATGAGGGATCTTGAGAATATCTATGAACATTTCCACGTCTTAAAGGCGAGGAGTAGTCAGCCAGCCGGAAGCCTCAGTGGTGGCGAGCAGCAGATGCTTGC
The DNA here is from genome assembly GCA_035527895.1 of Desulfatiglandales bacterium. Classification (GTDB taxonomy): domain Bacteria; phylum Desulfobacterota; class DSM-4660; order Desulfatiglandales; family B25-G16; genus JADFWK01. Next base: position 45,294 of record DATKZQ010000206.1, on the reverse strand, counting down.
TTCTGCCCGGGCCCTGATGGCCCGACCGAAGCTTCTTTTGATGGATGAGCCGAGCATGGGTTTGTCCCCCTTGCTTGTGGAAGAGGTTGGCAAGATAATCTCCGATATTAACCGGGGCGGCGTCAGCATTATACTGGTAGAACAAAATGCACGTATGGCGTTCTACCTTGCCCACTATGCGTATGTGCTGGAGGTGGGCAGTATCATCTTACAAGGAACTGGTGAGGAGTTGTCTAGTAATCCCGGCGTACAGAAGGCCTATCTGGGTGGATAGACGGGTTCAAAAAGGATAGTAAGGAGGAGAGCATGAGTAACAGAAAATCAATTGAGGAAGATGTATTGATTCCAACTCAGTGCAGCAGATGCTACGCCCAATGTGGTATCCGTGTTCGACGGGTAAACGGAGTAGCCGTCGGAATAGAGGGGGTCCAAGAGTCCACCTTAGGAGCGGGAGGCGGACTGTGTGCTAAAGGTTCAGCCGGTCTACAGGTGCTCTATGATCCCAATCGATTGACTAAGCCGCTGAAAAGGACAAACCCCGAAAAGGGGCTACACGTTGACCCTAGATGGAAGGAGATCTCTTGGGAAGACGCCATTGGTGAGACCGTGGACAAGCTGAAAAAGGTGATTGATGACAGTCCCAGCAAGATCCTCATTCAGGGGACCACATGCCGTGTCATGAGGAATACAACGGACTTCCTCTTTCCCCTTGCCGCGGGTCTCTCCTCCTCAAAAGGAAGGCCCCATGCATGGCCCGGAGGCGGAGGACTTCACTGTGGTAATGGTGCACATGAGAATACCGGCATGGTGCATGCATCTTGGTCGCATGTTCCCGACTTCAGGTACTGCAATTACGCCCTCTTCTTTGGTGCCAGCAAGGGTCATGGGTCAGGCCATTCTGCTATGATAACGGCCCGGCAGGCAGCGGACGCCAAATCGAGGGGTATGAAACTCGTGGTTTTCGATCCCATTGCCAATTTCAGCGGCGGAAAGGCCACTGAATGGGTCCCGATTCTTCCAGGGACCGATCTGGCTGTCTGTTTGGCAATAGCCAACATAATCGTCAACGAGATAGGCGTTAGCGACGAAAAATACATTGCCCTCAAGACCAACGGACCCTACCTCATCGGCCCCGACGGCCGCTACGTAAGGGAAAAGGGTAAGCCCGAAAAGCCGATAACCGTTCCAGGCCGTTTCGGTCTGGGGCCGCCCCTCGAAGTTGTAGGCTGCGATGACACCAATAAGCCCCTCGTATGGGATCCTGTGGAAGGCAAGGCCAAGGTTTATGATGACCCCAGCATAAAGGAGTATGCCCTCTTCGGAGAATACGAGGTAGACGGGGTTAGGTGCCATCCTTCATTCCAATTAATCAAGGATCACCTGAAGCAGTTCACAGCGGAATTTGCCTCAGAAATTAGCACGGTTCCCGCCGAGACAGTCAAAAGAATCGCCCACGAGTTCTTTGAGGCCGCCCAGATAGGGGCCACAATCAGAATCGATGGCCATGAATTGCCGTTCAGACCGGCCTCGGCCGTGCTGTTTCGAGGCGGCGAGGGCCATGAAAACTCGCATCTTACCTGCCTGGCCGTATCCTTGCTCAATGCCGTCGTAGGTAATTGCGAGGTGCCCGGTGGCACTCTGGGGTGGCCGGCAAGATCTCTCGGTTATCCCGGAACCGGGAAATTGAAATTTGAGCCCTATAAGGGTGTAGACGGGATGATTGAGACGGACTATTTTTTCACCAGGCTCCATGGGCCCTGGCCGCCCCACCTGCCCCATCGGGCTGACGATGCCTCTTTACAGAACATATTCACCCTGGCACCGTTTACCTTTACCTATGGTTCAGGTGATCAGGAAGAGCTCTGGAAAAAGCTTGGCATAGACCACAAATTTGAAGCTCTGTTCAGCTACGGATGCAATACCATTATGAGTCTGGCAAACCCAGTTGTGACAGCAGAGTCGCTTAAGAAGATCCCTTTCATCGTGGTATTTGAGATCTTCAATACTGAACTGACCGAGGGTTTCGCCGATATTGTATTGCCTGACACCGTTTATTTGGAAGAGGCTTCCTGGGTGGAGGGATATGCCTTTAACTTTAACCATGCCCCAGGCATGGATGACTGGTGTTACCATATTCAACAACCTGTTGTTGAACAGAAGCCCGGCGTAAGGAATATTAACGATGTCATCAGGGAAATACTGCACCGTCTCGGGAGGACGCCGCAGGTCAACAATTTCTACAACTACTTTTGTGAGTTCGACGAAAAGAACAAACTGGGGCCTGATGAAAGGCCTACCCAGGTTGAGATGTGTGACAAGGCCTTGAAGTATTTCTTCGGCGAAGAACATGATTGGGAGTACTTCAAAAAGCATGGTTTTGTCAGGTGGCCAAAAAAGGTGGAAGAGGCGTATTGGAGGTACTTTATCGATGCCAGGCATCCAATATATCTGGAGTATTTGATCGATATTGGAGAACGGGTCAAAGCGCTCACACAAGAAGCCGGAATAACCGTGAATGTTGACCAATACAACCCTTTGATCTCCTGGTTCCCATGCACGATTCACCGTCTCGCAGACACCGAATACGACCTTTACTGCTTTTCGTATCGCGATATCCTGCATACCGGATCTCACACCATGGAGCAACCGTGGATCGACGAGGCAAGCAGAATGAATCCGTATACCTATAATATTACGATAAACTCAGAAACGGCCAAAAACAAGGGGCTCAAGGACGGGGACACGATCGAAATCGAATCATCTACCGGAGGCAAGGTTCGTGGCCCCATAAAATTGATGGAAGGCCAGCACCCCAAGATGCTGGGCATAGCAGCGTGTAGCGGTCACTGGACCAATGGAATGCCCATTGCAAGGGGCAAGGGAGTCCACTACGACGCCCTTATGGCTTGTGATTTGGAACATGTGGATCCTATAAGCCTGAATATTGAAACGGCTGCAAGGGTCAAAATACGCAAGGTTGAGCCGTAGTGCCCGTATGAGGAAATCTATGAGATAACCTTGAAGGATATTCGGGAGATACGGAGACAGCAGAAAGGAGTAGGCTCGTGAAATTAGGACGGTTCGTCATCGATACACACGTTCATGCCCAGAGACACGCCGCCGGCCCGGAATTAAAGAAGCTGGGCATGGATGATCCGAGAAAGATCGGGTACAAGGATCTTGCACGGATTATGCCCTATTTAGAGACCTATGACAATTCCGAGAGGCTGTTGTACGACATGGAGTGTTATGGCATAGACATGTGCGTTTTGCATCCGGCCTTCGGAATGAGCAATGACCTAAACGTGGCTCTGGTGGAGAAGTACCCAGACAAGTTCGTTGCACTGGCCACTGCGAAGGACACGGTAGACAGGGCCGTGAAGGGTGAGATCGAATGGACCATCGAAGCGGCCATTGAAGAGCTGGATGGATTGCTATCAACGGGCAAATTTGTTGGAATCGGGGAAGGCATGCCGTCGCGCTCCCATACAGGGAGAATTCAGAAAACCTATTCCCAGACCGAGCGGATGGACGAGTTGAGAAAGGTTATGGATCTGGCCCAGAAACATGGGGTAGTAGCGCATGTCCATACCGGATCGCCGATGGGATATCAGATTACCTATACCGTCTGGCCGGAGAATTTTCATCCCAACTGGATCCGGGACCTGGCTGCCGAATACCCCGACGTGCCGATTATTTTTGATCATGGCGGCATGCAGGGGGGGCGGTGGGATCACCTCGTCGAAGAATGCATCCAGGTGGCTGCTAACCACCATAACGTGTACCTTGAAACCGGCCTTTACTGGACCGAACTGTACTATAAGGCATTGTCAGATCCGAATGTGGGCCCCGAAAAGCTCATGTGGGGTACCGATTGGGGAGCGAGCATTCCTATTTATACGCAGCTCGGCTCGAACCCCCAAACATATGCCGTTCAGGTACACAAAGAAGGTATCGTGACGCACCAGGTAGATGTCATGGGGTGGAGCCTCAAGCAGGTAAGCCGGTTGAATATCTCCCAGGATGACATGAATTTGATCCTTGGTGGCAACGCGCTCCGCGTTCACAAGATCGAATTTCCCTTGACCCGCATGTTCAGGGATCTGTCTTAAATCATAACCGTAAGGCTATTGGGATTGCTTCCGTCCCATAGCCAATAGATGGTCCTGGGCCCTGGGTATGAGATTAGAGGTGGCATTTTTGCTCATGGCATCAACCTCACCTCGACAACAATCAGGCCGGTATTTACATGGATGCTGATGGGAAGTCATTACTGGAGGGACTTTATTGCGTAGCAATCTTATAGATGGATTTGGCGCGATAGTGGCGGCGAAGAACGCACATATTCTCAAAAAGGTCATGTTCGCCACGGTAGAAGCGTTTCTAAGAGGAGCTCTGTTTCGCAAGGAAAGCCGTGCCCCTATCGAGCCTCCTGCACAAGACCGAATACCCAGCCCGGGACGATGCCAGGTGGCTCAAGCATACACTATTCCGTTGTGTTAATGGCCAGATGAGACTATCCACCAAAGAAGTGAAACGCCTGTGCAAGGAGTAACGTTTGTTTCTGCCCATTCATCGCGAATAGAAACGTCTTATATCCGAGGGAGGATATCTTTGAAATGTTGCCCAACTATAGTGTTTTGAACCCCGATCTGGAGCGGCTATCCGAAGAAGAGGTCAAGGCGTTACAGACGGGGCGCCTCATAAACCAGGTCCGCCACTGCTACGAGAATACGCCGTTTTGGCGCACGAAATTTGATGAGGCTCGCATACGGCCCGACGACATCCGCTCTCTTACAGACCTTCCCAACATTCCTTTCTCCACCAAGGCGGAACTACAAGAGGATCAAGGGGAAAATCCACCGTTTGGAAGCTATCTGGGCGTAGATCGCTCAAGATTAGTAAAATACTTCAGTACCTCGGGCACGACCGGCCGTCCCATCGTTCGCGTATACAGCGACCGTGACTGGTCTTACGTACGATCATTGTTCCAGCGGAGGCCCTCTCTCGTACCCGGCGACATAGCCGTGTTGCTGGGACCCACCGACGGCCTGCTCGGGCCTACTGCCGGAGTCGAGGGGTGGGAGGCAATGGGAGCGCTCGTGGTTCGGGCGGCCAGATACAGTACCGAGGAGAAAATCCATCTTATACATGATCTAAAGCCGAAGATGGTGTGTGCCACTGCATCGTTTCTCTTATACCTTGCCGAGACCGCTGAAAAGTCTGAGAAGCCATTCTCAAAGATCGGGGGCGTACCCCTGCTTCTCTCGGTTGGTGAGCCGGGAGCGGCCATACCCGCCACCAGAGAGCGACTACTGCGAGCATGGTCAGCTGAGGTCGTAATAGACGGTTTCGGGATTACGGAACTCTTCCCGCTGGGAAATAGCTGTCCAGACTGCGCTGATACCCACATTGCTAATGATTTCATGATCGTAGAGGCAGTTGATCCTGAGACAGATACCGTATTGCAGCCAGGCCAGCGCGGGGAAATCGTTTATACCAATATCATTGGCGAGACCCAACCGTTGCTCCGATACAGATCCAGGGACATGGGTTGTATCGCACCCTTTGGTCCCTGTCCCGGATGCGGTTCCAATGCAACCCGTATTGTCGGCGGAATTCAGGGCCGCGTTGATGATATGGTCTGGTATAAGGGCATCAATATCTTTCCGTCTGCTGTTGAAGCGGTAGTGAGAGGGTTGGACGAGCTTTCGAACGAGTTCGAGATTGTCTTAGACCAGGACGGTGCAACCCAGACCTTGACTGTTCGTGCCGAGGTGCTGGCGAGCTACCCTGCTGACCGGCATGACGAACTCAAAAAGAGGTTGGAGGAAAAACTCGTAAAAGCTCTTGAAGGTGTTCGCGCCGGAGTAGAGCTTTTAGAGGAGGGGACACTTCCTAAAACCCAGTATAAGGGGCGGCGTGTGCGAGACAACCGTACAAGCTAGGGAGCAGTCAATACAAAAAACAATCCAACAAAAAAAAGGAGGAGGAAATGAAAAAAGGTTTGCTTTTGACATTGGCTGGGGTTTTGTTCGGGACCCTCATCTTTGGCCTTTCTTCGCCGGCCCTTTGCCAAGACGCCATTACTCTCAGATTATCGAGCTTTGTCCCACCCGTGCATTTCATGAACGCCGTAATCTACAAGCCATGGATCGAAATGATCGAAAAGCGCACTGATGGAAGACTCAAAATTAAGGTGTACTCCGGCGGCGCCCTGGGCAAGGCACAGGCTCAGTACGACATGGCCGTTCGAGGGGTAGCGGATATTACGTGGGGTATCCTGGCCTATACGCCCGGCCGCTTTCCCCTCACAAGCGTCATGGAGCTCCCCTTCATGTCTCCCTCTCCCGAGGTCGGCAGCCGTATCGTGTGGAGGCTTTATGAAAAAGGGCTTTTGAAGTCGGAATTCAATGATATAAAACTCCTGGCCCTGGCAATGCCTCCCGGTATGGACCTACACACAAGTAAGAAACTGGTGAAGTCCTTAGAGGATATGAAGGGTATGAAGATCAGAACCCCTTCTCCCATGATGGGAAAGCTGATCAAGAAGTGGGGGGCCGTCCCGGTTGCAATGCCTGCCACGGAGGTCTACCTCTCACTGGAGAGGGGTGTGATCGATGCCATCTTTATCGACCCGTTGACCCTCATGGGCATCAGGGGCAACGAGGTAACCAAGTACCATACGAGGGTCGGCATTTCAGCCACCGTGGTCTTTCTGGCCATGAACAAGAACACATGGAATCGTCTGCCACCGGATATCCAAAAGGTTGTGGATGAGCTTACCGGCGAGTGGTGGACTGCAGACTACCACGGAAAAATCGCCACCAAGGCCGTTGTCGGCACCGTGGAGAAGCTCGAGAAGGCAGGCCATACCGTCTATCTACTTCCACCTAAGGAGATGAAGCGATGGGAGGAGTCGGCCGCCCCCGCCTTTGACGAATGGATGCAGGATATGGAGGGCAAGGGACTTCCTGGCATACAGGTGGTAAAAGAGGCCCTTCGGCTCAAGGCCGAGCTGACAAAATAGCGCAAAGAAGGTTGTAGTACACTAGGTCGGGTCTGCGCCACTGCCATGATTGGCGGAGACCCGATCTCCTGCTTGCAGGCGTATATTGGATGGCGGTGAACCTCTTCTGCTTAGCCCCAGCTCTCCAGAAAACCTTGAAGAAAACTGAGCCCGGGGCTAGATGGGGGCCACAGCAGGGGGATAAGTGGTCTTATGGGAAAACCCTTGTCTTCCCTGTCTTCGCCTGGGCATAGCTGCGTGTGTCTATCTGCCGACCGTTGATGCTCAGTTTCTCTTGATAGTCGTCATTCTACAGAGGGTAACATGACCGAGACACAGTCTTTACAGCGCCTAAGGGGGTCCGTTGATGCAGCGAGTCGAGGGGTGAACAGCATTGGCGTGACGCTCCTCATGGGAATGATGCTTTTGATAGTCGTAGATGTATTTCTGCGTCGTGTCTTTAGCCGGCCCATCATGGGCTCATTTGAGATCGTTCAATTCACATTGTGCATGCTGGTTTATCTGGGATTGGCCTACACCACCATCCAAAAGGCCCACATCACCGTTGACCTCGTCCTCACCAAGTTCTCGGAAGGTACTCGAGCACTGATCGAAAGCCTCACGCTCTTACTCAGCCTGGGCTTCTTTATCCTGATCACCTGGCGAAACATACCGAGAGCACGCGAACTGTGGCTTGAGAAAGCAACATCAGCCTTGCTGTCTATTCCTACCTTCCCCTTCTACTATGTACTTGCGTTCGGCTGTGGATTGCTTTGCCTGGTCCTTCTGGTGCAGATGATAGACACATGCTCCAAAGTCTTCAGGCTCGTTCCGATAATTCGTGCTGTTGTGCTGTACCTCAGTGGCCTTGGTCTTCTTTTCGTGTTGTTTGCCGTTTCATTTCATTTGTTTAAATGGGAATTGACTCCGCTGGTCGCTGGCACACTCGGGATTGCCGTTCTCTTTACGCTCATGGCGGCGGGGATGCCGATTGGCTTCGCCATGGGACTGGTGGGATTAGCAGGTTACTGCTATATCGTAGCTGTTGATGCGGGGATTAGCCAGTTGGAAAGCGTGCCTTTTGACGTGGGCTCCGACTATATTTTGAGCGTTGTACCCCTCTTTCTTCTGATGGGCCAGTTTGCCTTCTATTCCGGCCTGAGCGAGGATTTGTACGACACCTTTTACAAATGGCTCGGTCAATATCCAGGCGGACTGGCTATGGCTACCATAGGCGGATGCGCTGCCTTTGCCGCAGTCAGCGGATCCAGCGTGGCAACTGCGGCCACCATGGGAACCGTTGCGCTCCCGGGGATGCGGAAGTATAAGTATAGCGATAGACTTGCATTAGGAAGCATAGCGGCTGGGGGCACTCTGGGCATCCTCATACCACCGAGCATCGTATTCATTCTCTATGGAATCCTGACCGAGCAGTCCATTGGGAAGCTCTTCCTTGCCGGATTTCTGCCCGGAATCCTGGCGGTCTTCCTATACATGTCGACCATATTCATTCAGGTACGGCTTAATCCGCAGTTGGGTCCGCCAGGACCGAAAACGAGTTTTAAGGAAAAAATCCTATCCCTTCGGAATACTTGGGGCATGCTCCTCCTGTTTGCCCTGGTTATGGGTGGCATATACATGGGGTTTTTCACGCCCACCGAGGCCGGGGCTGTGGGAGCATTCGGAGCCTTTCTGATAGCCTTCTTAAGAAGAAGGCTCACGTGGCGAATATTGTATACCTGTCTCCTTGAAACCGGCCGTACCACGGCAATGCTTATCATCATCTTCGTTGGAGCGATGATCTTCAACTATTTTATGGCCGTCTCCAATCTCCCCATGGCGCTGGCAGAGGTTATCACCGGGCACAATTTGAGCGACTATGCGATCCTCACCACCATTTTGATCCTTTACCTGTTGCTCGGCTGTATTATGGACCCGGGGTCCATGATCATATTGACGATTCCCATTGTCTACCCGATTATCCAGTCTGTGGGATTTGACCCCATATGGTTTGGCGTGATCATTGTCATGGTGGCCGAGATAGGAACGATTACTCCTCCCGTGGGCTTGAATGTATTTGTTGTCGCGGGCGTGGCAAAGACGGCCTCGATCGAGGAGGTTTTTAGGGGTATACTCCCCTTTTGGGGGATAGACATGCTGCGCTTGATCATTTTGGTAGCGATACCTCAGATATCATTGTTTCTGCCCAACATCATGAGGTAGCCGTTGTGCCGCTGTTGCGGCCCGAACCAGCGGAAAGGTCAGGTGCACTCAAACACCCAACCCCTTGTTAGAAACCCTATCCAAGTTTGCACCGGCAAGGTGATTCGACGCGAAAAAACAATGAAGCACCCCGTAGCAAGCTACGGGGTATTCGGGCAAAGGCGAATAAAGCGATAAGAGGAGGAGGATTTATGGGAATTCCCAGAGCACGACTCATTGTAGACACCCACGTTCACTCCCAGCGACACGCCGCGAAGTTCAAGCAAAGAGCCGTTAAGCCGGATTTCAAGACCCTTTCCAAGGAAATGAGGTTTATGGAGGCATACGATAATTCACCTCGCCTGCTATACGACATGGAGCGATATGGCGTTGATATGTGCGTCCTTCAACCTGAGTTCGGAATGAGCAATGAACTCAACGCAGAGGTTGTGGCGAAATATCCGGGCAAGTTCCTGGCGACGTGCCTTCCGGTGCAAACCATGAGGAAGGCGTTACAGGGCGAGAACGAATGGACGGCTGAGGCTGCGGCTGAGGAACTGGATGAGTTGCTCACCACGGGTTCTTATCGTGCCGGGATCGGCGAAGGGTTACCTCGTAACCCTAGCCCCAAGAAAATGTTGTCGTGGCCGGAACGATTGGCTGAGCTGCGTCTCTTTATGGAGGTAGCCAAAAAACATAAAGTACCTGTCAGCTACCACACAGGGGCCATTACCGGTTACAGCGCGAGCAGTACCCGTCGTCTATCCGCGCCCGAGAGAATCGATCCATCGCTGGCCTTTGATTTGGCCGGCGAATACCCCGATGTCCCGATTATCATGGCGCACGGGGGAATGCAGGGTTGGTGGTCCGAAAAATTCATGGACGATACCCTCCAGGTAGCGGCCACGTTCGACAATATCTATCTTGAAACAGGGCTCTATTGGGCCGAGCTCTACGAAAAACCCCTCGCTGACCCCAATATTGGGCCCGGAAAGCTTCTCTGGGGGACGGACTGGGGGGCATCCATCGTTGTGTACAGTCAACCAGGCCGGTATCCTTCCAGTTATGTAGATCAGATCAAACCGTGGGGAGCACCCAAGCACCAGCCGGACATCTATGGATGGAGTCTCAGGCAGGTTGATAAGATGGCGAACAAGTTGGATTTGAGCCAGGATGACCTTAACCTCATTCTCGGCGGCAATGCGGCGAGGCTCTTCAACGTAGAGCTTCCTCATACCCGCCTTTTCAGAGATGTCACAGGCTGAGGTAAGTCCCTCGGAAAATATTCCGCAGTACCTGGATATCAACAGACCAAAACCCATGGAAGGTGCAACATGAGTAAGACGATAGTCGTGATCGGTACCCTCGATACAAGGGGTAATGAAATCAAATATCTGCGAGACAGGATAACAGAGGGGGGTCATCAGGCAAGGGTAATGGATGTGGGGGTGTTAGGTGAGGCATCGTTTAAGCCAGCGATTACCCGTGATGAAGTTGCCCGGGCAGCGGAAACGACGATAGGCGATATCATCGCCCTCGGGCACGAAGGAAGGGCCTTGTCAGCAATGGCACAGGGAGCCTCCGTAATTGTAGGCGATCTTTATAAAAAAGACAAAGTGGACGGAGTCATTGCGGCTGGGGGGTCTATGGGCACCTACCTGGCATTGGAAGTCATGAAGGCCCTTCCCTTGGGGCTTCCTAAGCTAATTGTCTCTACCATTGCGTTTTCCCCCCTCGTTGGCCCTGATACCGTATGCGCCGATTTGTCGATGATGCTCTGGCCGGCCGGGCTTTACGGTCTCAACACTATAAGCAAAGGCGTCTTAAGTTCAGCAGCCGGATCCATTTCCGGGGCAGCAGAAGCTTTCATTAAGAAAAAAAAACGGAGAAAAACAGTCGGTATCACTTCGTTGGGCACTTCGCAGTTGCGGTATGTCGAGACCCTCAAACCCGCTCTTGAGGGGCGGGGATATGAGGTTGCCGTCTTTCACACGGTCGGTATGGGGGGCATGGCCTTTGAGCAGGCTATCACCGATGGGTTAATCGATGTTGCTCTCGACCTCTCTCTGGTCGAGTTGGTGGACCATCTCCGTGGCGGGGTTACCACTTCAGGCAAATATCGTCTTGAGGCGGCAGGAAAAAAGGGAATTCCCCAAATAGTAGGGGCTGGCGCGATTGGACACTTGTTTTGGTTTTCCGGAAAACCCTTGCCGCCGGAACTGCAAGACAGAAAACACCACCGGCATAATCAGCTCTTGACGATCGTGGCGGGCAAAACTGAGGACAAGAAAGAGGTGGGGGCTCTTGTGGCAGAAAAACTAAACAAAGCTAAAGGACCCACAGCTGTTGTCATTCCTCTGATAGGTTGGATTGAGGGGGATCGGCATCCCAAGAGTCCCTTTCATGATCCCGAAGGTGGTAGGGCATTTAGCCAGGCACTGAAGAGTAAGCTCAAGCCTGAGGTCAAGGTCATAGAGGTTGATGCCCATATAAATGACCCGCTTTTTAGCGAAACGATCCTGAGACTATTCGACGAGATAGTGGCATAGATTAACGGAACACAAGTACAGGGAAATCCTCAGAATATGAATCCGAAGAATCCTGCGTCTTGGGAGCTTCGGTCCGATAGTTCGGTAGATAGGGAGCCACGAACTCATTGCTGAGATAAACGCGATGAAAGTCTTCTAAGGTAGCAGAAAAAGAGATCCGAATACCGTCAATTGTTAAACACAGGAGGAGAATACAATGAATTACGAGGATTTCTTCGCATTAGTCAAAACCAGGAGAAGTGTCCGCAGGTTTAAATCAGAGCCTGTGCCAAGAGAAACTGTGGAAAAAATCCTCGAAGCAGCCAGATATGCACCTTCAGGGGGCAACAGCCAGCCGTGGGAGTTTGTGGTGGTAGAAGATCCCGAGATGAAGAAGGCCCTGTCCAAAAGTATTGGACTACAGATAAGAGAGGAGGTCAAGGTCGATCCGACCATCGCTCGAGGCATCGCCGTGCAGCCTTTCTTGTATACTGCACCGGTTCTGATCATCGTGTGCGGCGATCCACGGTTGCGGGATACTTACCCAGCCTGGATGGACAGGGATATACTCCTGCGCCAGAGTTTGTCGAACTGCGTGTATACTATTCAACTGGCAGCTACATGCTTTGGCCTGTCCACTGCCTGGGCAACGATACAGGGCGGCCCGACCGAAAGCGAGGTGAAAAAGGCCTTGGGAATTCCCACCGGATACACCGTTGACCACATTGTACCATTAGGATATGCCGACGACGAGGCCGAAGGCAAGCAGCCAACGCTCCGCACTGTTAAGGACAGAGCGGGTTTCAGGAGAGAACTAGGGGAGGTACTTCATTATGAGCATTACGATAGGGGGAAATACAGAACCGACACGCAAGTAAAGGAGTTTATCTGGAGTAGAACGATAACGCGAATCCCTGACCTTTAGAATTTCTGGCAGTCTGGGTATTAGTCCTCCAAAAAATGCCTATGGATTCAAGAGAGGCTGAAAATCCGTCTCCCAGCACTCTTGCGGGAAAAAACACAAGTAAATGACGATAGGGGATCATCAATGAGAGAACTGACATTAGACGAATGGGAAAAAGAGAACGTCATTGGAGCAGTAGAGAGATTTGATGAGAGGTATACCATGTTTTCGCGTCCCCTGTGGGACGAAAGGGTCAAGCCTTTGTTGAACTGGGTTTTGGACCGTTCGGCGAGCAAACAGAAGGCAGGTAGTACCCTGCTGGACCAGGCATTAAGGGTTGCCTCCCGCACCGGTACCATGATGCACCTGTTCGAAAACGACAGACCCAATCCCAGCGCCATTGCTCGGGATATCGGCGCAATAGCAACGCCGGAACGGGTGGCCCGAAACATCATGGTTTCATTGCCTCCCGAGGATGAAAAACTGGAAGTCGCCGATTCCAAAACGTTGACCCGCGACATCAAAAATGCCGCCATTTATTTCGGAGCAGATATGGTCGGCATCTGTAAACTTGACAGACGCTGGATATATTCTCACTCATTTGACCTGGGTTCCGGCGAATACAATCCCCAGGAGTTGTCAGAGGATTTTCAATACGCCGTTGTTATGGGCTATGGGGAAGACTATGAGATGCTCAGGTATGCCCCTACCTACATTGCCGATGCCGAAACCAGCCTGGGCTACAGCCGAATGGCGATTACCAACGCCTACATGGCGAAGTTCATCAAGGTCTTGGGCCACAAGGCGATGTCCTGTTCTACCAATACGGTAGGGATCACCATACCAATGGCAATACAGGCAGGCTTAGGACAGCTCGGGAGAAACGGCCTGCTCATCACCCCCAAGTTCGGACCCCTCGTGAGGATTAGCAAAGTGCTCACGAGCTTACCCCTCATCCCCGACACTCCCATAGATTTCGGGGTCACGGAATTCTGCTCGGCATGCGAGATCTGTGCCGACAAATGTCCGGGGCAAGCGATTCTGCACGGCGAGCGCACCACGGAACGACGCAATGAATCGACATCCCCCGGTGTTCTGAAATGGCCCATAGATGCTGAACGGTGTATGGGCCAGTGGTCGCGTACCCGCAAACCGTGTACGGTCTGTATCAGCGTGTGTCCCTTCAATAAGCCTAATAACTGGTTTCATCGGTCCGTACGATTGTTCGTGGATCACATCCGATGGGCCGATCCCTTCTATGTGAAGATGGACAAGCTCTTCGGCTATGGAAAGCCAGTTGACCCTAATAACTTTTGGGATACCTGGAAGCCACAACCGAGCAGAACCGATCGAGTGAAGATAAGGGGATAGCTCATTACCTCTAGAGCCTTTGAGGAGGCCTTGGCACATGGTTCAAAACGGAGTCGTGAGGAGCACCTGCGGCCTATGCTACGGCGGGTGCGGGGTGTTGGTTAACCTGAAGAATGGTCGGGCGGTCAAGATTGAAGGGGACCCCGAAAGCCCGATAAACAAAGGGAAGCTCTGCGGGAAAGGGCTCTCGTCGCTGGAATATCTGTATCATCCGGACCGTTTGACATATCCCTTACAGCGTGTAGGAAGGAGAGGAGCGGGCACGTGGCGGAAACTACCGTGGGACGAAGCCTTAAACATGGTTGCTGACGAGTTCCTTAGGACGAAGACCAGGTATGGCCCTGAATCGCTGGCAATGATACAGGGAGCTGCCAAGGGGATTCAGGACAGTTATCTGGTGAGACTGGCCAACGCCTTTGGCACGCCAAACCTTGCTACCCAGGGCCATGTGTGTCATCTCCCGCGAATGCTGGCCTCCAGAATAACCTGCGGATTCATGCCGATTCCCGACCGTGAATACCCACCCAACTGCATGGTGATCTGGGGGTTTAACCCGGCCGATACCTTTTTCTTTAACTTCGAACGGATTCGCAAGGCCTGCGAGAGAGGTACCAGGCTTGTGGTGATCGATCCCCGCGAAACGGGTTTGGCCCGCGAGGCAGATCTGTGGCTGCGAGTGAGGCCCGGCTCGGATTTGGCACTGGCCCTTGCGATGATACACGTAATCATCGATGAGAACCTCTTTGATCGGGGTTTTGTTGATACGCAGACACAGGGGTTGGATAAACTCAAGGCACATGTTCAGGATTATCCACCCGAGAAGGTCGAGGCATTGACCTGGGTAGATGCAGCACAGGTCAGGGAGGCAGCCCGATTCTACGCGTCAAACAGGCCGGCCTGCATTGAATGGGGCAACTCCCTCGACCATACCGTGAATAGCTTTCAAACGGGCCGCGCCCTTTGTATCCTCAGGGCGCTCACCGGCAACCTTGAAGTGCCTGGAGGCGAACTGCGGTGGACATCCCTGGCCCTAATGGGCCGCCGATCACCGGAGCTGGAGCTATGGGATAGGATGCCGATGGCCCAGTGGCAGAGAAGGGTCGACGCTGAGCACAAGCTGCTTCCGGTATTTCGTTACGTTACCCCGCAGAGCATAATACAGGCCATATCATACGAAGACCCCTACCCCATTCGCGCGGCATATGTCCAAGGCGCCAATCCGGTGCTCACGTATAGCAACGCAGGAAACACCTATGAGGCCCTTACCAAACTGGACTTCCTGGTGGTGGCTGACATGTTCATGACCCCAACCGCCGATTTGGCCGATCTAGTCCTGCCGGTCGCCGGCTATCTCGAGCACGACAGCGTTGTTGCCACACCGGCGTATCCCATAGCCCAGGTACAGCAGAAGGTTGTCCAAATCGGCGAATGTCGATCCGACTACGAGATCCTCAGCGATCTAGCTCGGCGCCTCGGTTTGGGAGATGATTTCTGGGACACCGAGCAGCAGTGTTTGGACGCACTGCTGAAACCGGCGGGGCTGACCTTTAATGAATTTAAAAAGACCGGGATTATCTGCGGCACAAAACAGTACCGAAGTTACGAGACAGATGGCTTTGAAACACCGTCCGGCAAGGTGGAACTCTATTCCAGCCAGCTTGAACAGTGGGGGTTTGATCCGCTTCCCAGCTACCATGAATTACCGGAAACGGAGTTCGCCGAACCAAACCTGGCAAGGGAATACCCCTTTGTTATGACGAGTTGGAAGTCCGCTCCTTTCAGGCACTCCGGCGGTAGGCAGATACCTTCATTACGGAAGAAACACCCTGAACCCGTGGTCACCATTCATCCTGAAACAGCAAAGAACCTGGGCATAAAGGATGGCGATCAGGTGTACATAGAGACCAGGAGGGGCAAAATAAGACAGAAGGCCTTCCTCTCGAGCATGCTCGACCCCAGAGTGGTCGGGGTTGATTATGGGTGGTGGTTTCCTGATGGAGAAGCTGCCAATTCGCACGGCTGGAGGGAATCAAACATCAATATTCTCACCGATGACAGGCCACCATTCAATCAGGAAATAGGTTCGGCCAACCTTCGCGGTTTTTTGTGCAAGGTATATAAGAGCGGTGGCGAAAGGTGAAAGCTATTTGGCCACCAACAGTGAGTGTTGCCTGTCTATTCCTAGAACCGTAAAGTGCCCTACCCTTTCAAAAACCCAAAACTGGATGTTTACAGGGTCAGTATCGTTCGAAAGTGTCTATTCAATGGTATAGTTTTAAGAGAACGTGTACATACCTATCTCTATCCGGTCATGCCAATTTTCTCAAGGCGATATCTATGAGCCTCACGGGAGGTGGAATTCTCTTAATGACATCGCCCGCCTACCTCCCCGCCTGCCGGACGTCGGGCAGGGCCTGAGCGAGAGCGACGGCGGGCAAACCTCTCGAAAACAGCCATGACCTCCTTTAGTATGTGAAGGATTGCTCTATATGGCTCATGCGAACACATTTGAATGATACCGCAGGGGTTGTAAACCACAAGGCACTACCAAGATCACCGTTAGGGCTCAGAAAAGAGAGAACGCCGAAGATGAAAGAACCACACCGCGAACCGACCTACAAGCGTTTTATCACGGGGCCAATCGAGCGATTCGACGAACGAAACACGGGATATTCGAGGGCAGACCGGGGTGAGATCCCTGGGCCAAGAGACGGGCTTGAGCAGGGTTTGAAGGCTAATCTGGAGACAGGCCGTCCCGGCTTTACTCGAGAAGACTACGCCCTCACCTGTGCGGGTCGCTCTATTGATACCATCGTAAGGCAAATAGCTTACAGTCGAGATAGCATGCCGACGCGGTGGATCATATCCGCAGATAGAATGACTGTCGCAGACCCTGCCAAGATGTCCGAGAAGGTAAAAAAGGTTGGCAAGTGGTTTGGAGCCACCCTGGTAGGCATCTGCGAGCTCAACCGGCAGTGGCTGTACTCCCGCTGGGGGGATCACAATGTAAAACTGGCCGAAGGGTTTAGCGTCGGTGACCCTGTCGAGTTGCCTGAAGAATACCGGTATGCGGTAGTCATGGCCATTGAAATGGACTATATCGACATTCAGCGTTCCCCGGCCGTCGTCCCGGCCATAGACCTTGGGTATTCAAAAATGGCCTTTGCCGCGGCATCGCTAGCTGAGTTCATTCGATGTCTCGGTTACCATGCTATCCCAAGCGGCAACGACTTGGGCCTGACGATCCCCATGGCTGTTGATGCAGGGCTTGGGGAGCTCGGTAGAAACGGCCTTCTCATCACTGAGAACTATGGGCCTCGGGTCAGGCTCTGCAAGGTATTTACCGACCTGCCCTTAGTTGCCGATGAGCCCATCGATCTGGGAGTACAACATTTCTGCGAAATCTGTGGAAAATGTGCCAAACACTGCCCCGGTCAAGCTCTTCAAAGAGGAGAACGCACCGACCAGGCAATAGATATCTCGACCAACCAGGGCTTGCTTAAATGGCCGGTAAATTCCGAGGAATGCCTCTCTTGGTGGTACAAGAGCGGCACAACAGGGTGTGCCAACTGCATTCGGGTCTGCCCATACAACAAGCCTCAGGGGTTGCTGCACGTATTTGTGCGAGGTATACTCAAGCGCACGTCTCTTTTTGATCGTGCAATTCTCAAGGGCGATGACCTCATGGGCTACGGAGACCAGATTTTACATGAAACGCCCAGTGAAAAATGCCGGGTTTAGCTATTTCCTTTTGAGGAAAATTGACCCATTTACCTGAAGAATGATCGAACAGCCATTTGAGGGTTGAATGCTTTTTTCCGCTAAGCATAAAACAAGATCCGGGAAACTTGATGTAAAAGGCCTCAATACCACTACTGAGAGCTATTTGGAGAGTTATGCTTTAAATTGGTGAGGCTTTCTTATGCCAGCTCCAAAACTGCTTACAATATGTGTCTCAACCAGCTACTCACCTAATCAGCCCGCCAACCCCTCAAGAGAATTAAGGGAAAAATTGGTAGAATCACTTGGAATAATGTCCTTAGCTATCTGGCCAGGAGTCGGCAGGAATCGCTGATAACCTACCCGGATAGGTTCTGGTATTGAAAAAGAGATCACTTTTGCAGGGATCGCTGTAGTAAAAATGATGCAACGGTTCGCTGATCTCGCCGGGGCACCCAACCACACCACAGGGCGGTGCTTTTGCTCTCTGGCTGCCAGGACTGGGTTTTTCTTGACAAATTTGATGCTGGTCTGATAGTAAATCATTTATCTTGTGAAATTTCATTTTATCTAATGGAATAGTTTCTTATCGCAAAATCTTTGACAAGTTTCTGCACTAGATCACTGGAAAGAGCTTTTCATATCTTACTCGCTTAGTCTTTTGCACTGCGGGAGGTAATGTTGGCTCAACGATCAGACATTCTTGATATTCCGAAGCTCACCGGTCATGAACTAGCTGTCACTCCAACCATGCATCATAGTATCCTTCGCGATTATGAAAGGTTAGAAAGATACACCTGGGTCCAAAAAATCAACAGAATGGGGGACATTTTATTATCCCATTCCTCTTAGGAAAGTTGATGCACGGATAACTTGAGCTCAAATCTAATCTTAATCGTAAGATCCTGGCTTTCTGAAAATCCCTCAAGAGGGCAAGCCGATTTATACTGCCCATGACTTGTCCGGCGTCAACCATTTAGAGTGGTCAAGAAATAGTCATGATTTTTTTGAAGACTGAGGACTTATCCAAATCGTTTGGTGGTTTAATTGTAATCGAAGATTTATCGTTCTCGCTTGGCCAGGGAGAGGTGCTAGGCATCATAGGCCCAAACGGCTCGGGGAAAACAACGTTATTCAATTTGATCACAGGTTTCCTAAAGCCCGACAAAGGCAGCCTGAAATTTTCAGGACTAGATATTACCAACAAGAAGCCATTTTCTATATGTAAGGCCGGCATCTCAAGAACATTTCAGTTGGTAAAACCATTTCCACAGATCACTGCCTTAGAAAATGTCATGACTGGAAGATCATATGGCAGGGAACCTTCTGAAAGCATAAAACATGCAAGAGCAAAAGCTAATTAAGTACTGGATTTTTGGGGCTGGGGAGAAAAACAGGCAAGGGGTTCTATGAGTATCAGTAGCAAGCAAAGTATTCCTGTGATATGTAACCACAGATAGGCCCTGCCAAGCAAAACCAAGGTGCTGCAGCGCTATAGGCCTACTAGAAACCTCGAAAGGCGTGTTAATTTGAAACAGAGGTTTTTGTTGGCGACACATGAAGGAAATAAAGGGATATTTGAGGCAATTTAAGATGGACCCGATCCGGTTTATTACAGAACAGGAGTCCAAAATATTGGAGACTGAGCGGCATTTGGGAATCTATTCCAGTCCATGCGAAAAGGATTTTATCATGCCAAAGGTGGCTTAACTCTGTGCCTACTCTTATTTGGTCATATCACGAGCGAAAGGGCTATGGATCAGACTGAAAAATCAATACTTGAAGTGGAGGGCTTATATAAGTCCTTTGGCGGTTTGATGGCTGTTAACAATCTGAATCTTAAGGTCTATGGAGGGGAAATATTAGGAGTTATCGGACCAAACGGGTCGGGAAAGACGACAGTATTTAATCTGATAACCGGACTCCTGAAGCCTGATGACGGTAAGGTAAAGTTTAAGGGCAATGATATCACGGGAATTAAGCCTCATCAGATATGTAAAGCTGGAATAGCGAGAACGTTCCAGTTGGTGAAACCCTTTGCTCGGATGACGGTTTTGCAAAATGTAATGGCAGGCAGAGCCTATGGTCGAAGGTCAGCGCAAGGCATGAGGCAAGCAAAGTCACAAGCTGAGGAACTGTTAGAGTTCACTGGCTTAGGCAGCAAACGTTCGGTGGTTGCTAGCCAGCTTGGTCTTGCTGATCGAAAGAGGCTGGAGATTACTCGGGCACTAGCGACAAAACCTGACTTGCTGCTTCTCGATGAAGCAATGGCTGGTTTAAATCCTGCTGAGACCCAAGATGCCATGCGCTTGATGAAAGAAATAAGAGCTTCCGGCATAACCCTAATGTTAGTTGAGCATGTGATGCAGGTTGTACTGGGAATGTCGGATAGGATTGTAGTAATCAATGCAGGTGAGAAGATAGCCGAAGGCAAACCTCAACATATAGTCAGCAATAAAGAAGTAATCGCTGCATATTTGGGGGGGCGGTATGCTTGAGATAGATAAGATTGACGTAAGCTATGGAGACGTTCAGGCGCTGTGGCAGATATCACTCAAGGTTGAAGATAAGGAGATAGTGGCGCTCATTGGTTCCAATGGCGCTGGGAAAAGTACAGTGCTAAAGTCAGTATCAGGCTTAATTAAGCCTAGAAAAGGCACCATCAATTACGATGGAATAAGGTTAGAAAAGCAGCCTGCGCAGAAGATAGTAGAGATTGGTATTTGCATGGTTCCTGAGGGCAGACGGCTATTTCCTGACATGAGTGTTCTTGAGAACCTGGAGCTAGGTGCGTATCTTGGCCGCTCGAGGCGAGCCAAGGACGAGACCCTCAACTGGGTTTACGAGATCTTCCCGATTCTGAAAGAGAGAACCGGTCAACCAGCAAGAACACTGAGTGGAGGAGAACAGCAGATGTTAGCAATAGCCAGGGCATTAATGGCTCATCCGAAGCTTCTATTGCTTGATGAGATTTCATTAGGGCTATCACCAGTGCTCGTGGAAACGATATATGGTGTAATCAAACGCATAAGTGATTCAAGAAGGATTACTATTCTCGCTGTAGAGCAAAATGTTAGTGTGATACTAGAGCTAGCCAACAGGGCCTATATAATAGAGAATGGTCGTATTGTAGGTCAAGGGGATGCAAAGGCTCTTTTGGAAAGCGGGGAAGTTAAGCATGCCTATTTGGGCATTACCCCTGCGTCAGGAGAAGCTGAGTAATGGATGTTGCACAATTTATCATATACGGTCTGATTAACGGGGCATTATATGGACTGGTGGCGCTAGGTCTAGCCCTAGCGTTTGGAATTATGGGATATCTGAATGTTGCCCACGGAGATTTAATAATGTTGGCGGCATATGGGTCATTCTGGCTATTCAAGATTTGGAATGTTGATCCCTTTCTCTCTATCCCTCTGATGATGGTTGTTATGTTTACGGCCGGGGCACTGCTATATGTAGCAGTATTTTCACACTTGTCAAAGTTCATTATATTAGATAGGCTGAAAAATTCTATCTTGGTCACATTTGGTTTAATAATGGTATTCACTAACATGGCTACTGTACTATGGACAGCCGATGAGAGGTGTACAACCCCGTTTTATTCTGGAATGGTAATTGACATTGGCGGTCTTCGTCTACCCTACATTGGGCTAGCAACAATAGCCTTAGCAATTGTAATTACCTTGGCCCTGCATTTGTTTCTTAGCAAGACCTATTTTGGTAAAGCAATTAGAGCCACAGCTCAGGACTGGGAGGCTGCTAAGTTAATGGGCATTGATGTTGCTCGCACCTATCTCTTCTCCTTTGCTTTCGCTGTAGCTACTGCCGGTATTGCTGGGGCTGTGATTAGTATGCATGTTGTTAGTCCTTCCATTGGAATGGACTGGACTAATTACGGTCTGATATTGGTTATCCTGGCGGGGGTAGGGAATATTAATGCAATACTTCCCGCTGGGTTATTGCTCGGGGTAGTCGAGGCAATTAGCGTCTACCTCGCTGGTGTTCCTTACACCGGAGTGGCTGGTCTAGTAATGTTTGTGCTTGTATTGATGCTGCGGCCACAGGGACTATTTAGAGGAAGGGCAGCACTATGATACCGACTGATGCTGTTTGGAAAAAATTGTCAGTAGCTGGAGGCATAGCCGCCCTTCTGATATTCATGCCTATGGTGATGAGGGCACACTATCTTGTTAATGTACTATCGCTGCTCTTCCTTTACATAACGATCGCTCAGGCGTGGAACATTTTAGGCGGCTATACCGGCCAGTTAAACGTTGGCCAGGCAGCGTTTTTTGGCATAGGCGCCCTAGCAACGCGTCTAACCTGGGTAATCGGTTTCCCGTTCTATGTAGCCTTCCCTGCTGGAGGTATTGCGGCTTTGTTTCTAGCTGGTGTAATCGGACTTCCCTCTCTCCGCCTGCGAGGCCATTACTTCGCCATCGGCACCTTTGCCCTAGCGATAATAGCCAGAATCGTTATTGGTAACATCTTCCCAGGTGTTGCCATTGCTCCTGGTGAGTATGTTGCTAACTATAGGCTCCTGCCTCGGTATTATCTCGCTCTATCCCTTGCTTTTACAGTAACGCTCGTGACGTATCTGGTGGTTAATTCAAAGTTGGGGCTGGGAATGATGACCACAAGGGACGATGAAGAAGCTGCCGAGGCGATAGGCGTGAATACATTCAAGCTCAAAGTTGTTGCATTTGCTCTCAGTAGTTTCTTTACCGGCTTGGGTGGTGGGTTCTTTGCCTTCTATTATATTAGCTATTACTACTACGTTCCATTTGACCTACTCTGGTGTTTTGAGCCGCTCCTTATAACCTTTGTTGGAGGTGTTGCCACAATTGCCGGGCCTATTCTGGGCTCGATATTATTTGTTGCCCTTAAAGAAACATTTGCACTTACTTTTGGTGAAATCAGCGTCCTCATATTTGGCGTCGTCTTTATTCTCGTAGTACTTTTTTTACCTGGGGGGCTAATTTCGCTTGCTGGAAAATTTCGCAGGCTATTACATAAACCTGTTGGACAGGAGAGCAGCCAGGATGAGAAGTAAAATATCCGGCTACGACTTGGCTGCTCGGGGTTTAGATGAGAAACCTGAGGAGGCATTGGCGTTAACACCGTCAAATCCCTTTTCGATTTATCGACTATCCAGAATTTCCACAAAACACTTGACATTAATGCGACAAATGTTGAATCTCAAAATTAGCTAACGTACAGCTGTTAAGGGATATAGACCGGATAAAGTTTCAACCGCCTTATAATTGTCTCATACCAAGTTTTAGCTGATGAAAATATCAAGGGGTAAAGGAGGTGAGTCCAATTCGAAATGTTAGTAAGCAATTACAAAATCTTAACATTTTAGCAAGGAGGTTATTATGTTATTCAGGGAATTCTTTTCACGAAGTCTGACAAAGACTATTATCGTATTGGCGATCACTTGCTTGTGTTTCACGGCTATGTCAGCTGTTGCCGAGGATGAAATCAAGATTGGGGCAGCGGTGTCTCTTACCGGGAACTTCGCTGCAGGCGGCAAAGATCTTAAGTCTGGCTATGATTTAGCCGTGAAGCATATTAATGATGATGGGGGCATATATGTTAAGGCACTAGGCAAGAAAGTTCCCATAAACCTCATAATAGATAATGATGAGTCAGACACAACTAAGACCGTAAGCCGGATGGAAAAACTAAATTCTATAGACAAAGTGGTTGCTTATCTTGGTGGTTTCGCCAGCGGTATGAATGTTCCTCAGTTGGCTGTTGCAGAGAAAAACAAGGTTCCCTGGGTAGGGGTGACGATCGCCGTTGATGCTCCATTCGAGCAGGGTTACAAGTATGTATTTAGGGCTTGGGATAATGGCTATTTGGATACTGAATCACTGATAGGTATTATAGAGTCTGTCCCCAAGGATAAGCGACCAACAAAGCTCGCTTACTGGGAGCTACAGACCGACTGGGGACTAGAGACTGGAAAAGCTGTACGTGAGCTTTGTCCCAAGCACAACATTAAGATAGTGTCGTATAAGAAATACTCCCCAGGCACCAAGGACTTTTCTCCTCTAATATTGGATGCTAAGAAAGCTGGAGCTGAGATAGTGTATACTACTTACATTCCACCACAATCCCTAACTGTGCCCAAGCAGATGAAAGAGCTTGATTGGCGCCCGCAACTCCACTGTTCTCAGAGAGGACCAGACCTTGGAGGGTATTGGGATGTTTTGGGCGAAGATGCCAACTATATCCTTTCCAGCGGCACCTGGGATGAGGCATATGACTTCCCTGGGAATAAGAAGATGGTTAAAGACTACTACGCTATGCACCCCGCTGCTACATTTATTGGCCTACCAGTAGGTGCGGGCTATATGGCGGTACAGGTACTAGCTGATGCTATCAAGAGGTCAGGCACACTGGACAGGAACCAAATTAGAAATGCCCTAGCCGCAACCGACATAGCAACCATTAGAGGCCATATGAAGTTTGACAAGGAGGGGAAGGCAATCCTTAAAGAGGGTTGGCGTCAATGGCAGAATGGTAAGCAAATATTGGTATACCCGCTAGAGAATGCTGTAGGACCGGTGCTCCTTGCGCCACCGTGGGGTGAGAAATAGGTTACACTGCAAGAAACCCACAAAATTCCCCCTCCTTTGGAGGGGGATGAACGCAAGGGAGGACGTCTTCAGAACGACTCTTTAACCTTTTGAGCTTTTAGAAATCGCTTTTCCTATCCCCCAGAATGAGGAAGAGGCATGCGGTGTATAAGCCGACCATGAAAAACGGGGGTCTTGGTTTCAGATTACGATTGCGATAAATATTGATTTGTTTAGCTGGGATTTGCATGCCAAAAAATGAAACCCAAATAGCCAAGAAGCTGGGGGGAGCTTTCTCTCAAGCTCTGTAAGCAGTCTCCCTGCAATCCTTGTTAGTTTCCTTTGCGCTGCAAAGGCTCTCTTGCAGTTCTTTGGGTGAGTGCGAAACCGCTGGGCCACCATCAACTTCTTGGTGGCCCTATCGAAGGTTCGCTTCAGTGCAATCCTGCCCTTACTGGTAATGCCTACACCCCGCTCAATCACCGGGCTATATGGTTTGGTATCGGTTGGAAAGGTGATGTTTTTCTCTTGAACCGTGGTATCCACCAGGCAGGACTTCTCGTCCTTTTGCCTGTTTCCCATGAAGGTTGCTGGGTACCTTCAATATCCCTGGTACACCCTCCTTGCTGATCCGTTTTCGAAAATACACGAGGTCAGTGTGGTGGCACGGAAATTCACATTGAAATATCCTCTCCCTGCCAAAAACTGGTAATACGAGTTTTCAACTCACCGTTTTACTATCGATTGGTCGGATAAATTGTAAAGCTGTTTCAAAATGAGCAACGACACCATGCGTCGGATCGGTTTTGCCGGCCCTCTACTATAGTGGTATAGATCCGAAAAATGCTCCTCGTTTTCACCCCAAGGGATCCGCTTCGAAAGGTTGCAAAAGGAATGTCCTTGGCTGACTAGGTCTTCCAAACATTACGGTAACAGATTGAGCTGTAACATCTTTTGGGAGGTTTAGAGGCTTACGATATCATTTTCACGAAATTGTTACCGGTAAATGAGTGATCTTTTTACAATAATTTCAAATAATTAACCTGTTTTTCGGGATTGACAAGCTAACAACGGGGATAATAATCATGTCGATAGAAGGGTTCCCTGCTTACAAAAAGGAAAAGGCACAGTTGTACAACAAATACAGGTGGTGGCTTGGGCTGACCTGGGGGGACGTGCTGGACAAGGCCTCCGACTTATACCCTGGGAAGGTAGGTCTGGTGGATAATTCCGGTCGTCTGACCTATGGAGAACTCCGTGAGAAGGTCGACAGACTGGCCATAGGCCTGGTGGGGCTCGGCATCCAGAAGCATGACTTTGTGCTCCTCCAGATCCCTAATTGGCATGAATATGTCGTTGCCTTCTTTGCCGTGCAAAAAATCGGTGCCGTTGCCGTTTTGTTGCTTCCGCGACACACGGAACTCGAGATCAACCACCTTTCTATGCTCACCAAACCCAAGGCGTGGATACTACCAGAGAGGTACAGGCGGCTGGACTATTTACCGATCATAGAAAAAGTTCGGAAGGAGAACCCTCAACTTGAACACATCATCTCAGTCAGGGCCAAAGGAGGCATTGGTTTTATCAGCTTGGAACAGCTCATTGAGGGTGCTAGGTTGCCGGGGAATGATCTTCCCGACCTTGAGAGCAGAAGGCCCGACCCCATGGCGGTGGCGCAAATCATGCCGACTGGCGGAACAACAGGCCTGCCCAAGGCCGTTCCCCGCACACACAACAGCTTCCTTTGTAACGTGGAGTACCATTCTCGGGCCTGGGAGATCACCAGTGAGGACACTGTATTGACGATAGCTCCGGTTTCCCATGGTCAGGGCATGTTATGCGGGGTTGGCGGGGCCATCTTCAATTTCGCCAAGTTCGTATTGATCGATTCTACAGAGCCGGCTGATATTTGCAAGGTCATTGAAAGGGAGAGGGTGACAGCAATCCCAACGGTGCCTGCGATTCTTATAAGACTGATTAATTTTGAAAGGGTCAAACAATATGACTTGAGCTCTCTCAAGAAGGTTTACGCGGGTGGGGCCGCCAGTACACCCGACCTCGTCAAAGATGTTGTTGAAAGATTGAATTGCAGGTTCGTCAATGCATTCGGGTCGGTGGAAGGCTCTAATGCCATGACGCGCCTGGACGACGATTTCGAAATCGTGTGTAACACTGTTGGGAAAAAGTGTTGTCCCTACGAAAACTACAAGATCGTTGATCGGGATGAAAATATGCTGCCTCCTAATAAAGAAGGCCAGCTTGCGACCAAGGGGCCGGGAATTTTTACGGGCTATTTCAAATCCGTGGAGGAGAATCAGGATATCTTCACAAAAGATGGGTTTTTAAAGACCGGGGATTTGGCAAGAATCGATGAGTTTGGCAACATAAAGATAACGGGCAGAATTAAAGATATTATAATCAGGGGTGGTGAGAATATTAGCGCAGTGGACATTGAGAATCTGATCAGCTCACACCCTGGAGTAAAGGACGTGGCCGTGATCGGAATGCCCGATGAAGAACTAGGTGAAAGAATATGTGCTTACATTCACGCAGCTTCTGGGATAAAACTTTCGTTTCAGGAGATAATTTCATTTTTGAAAAAGAAAGGAGCATCCGTATTGCAGCTTCCCGAAAGAATTGAGTTCGTTGAGAGTATTCCGCTAACGAAGGTGGGCAAAGCCGACAAAGAGGCGCTGAGAGCTGATATCAGGAGGCGGTTAGGGATTCCCTAAAGCTGAACTAACGGACGAAAGGTAAGGAGGTACGAGATTAGACTATTTGAAACCTATGTCATCCTTGGTAAGTTAAGGCTTACCAACCATATCATGATGGCGCCTATTGCAAGTCACCTTGCCAGCAAAGAGGGATATGTAACTGAAGAACTTATAAGTACTGGAACGAGTATCGTGAGACAGGCATCGCCTTTGAGAAAGTCTATTGCGTCCAGTGGAAGAAAGAGAATGGCACTTTTACGCCTCCTTTACCCCACGCAATTCAATCAGTCGGGGCTCAGACGATCTATAGCCCTGAATAACTCTGATAGCGCAAATTCAGCTGGTCGCTCATAAGTTAGCCAGGAAATTTATCAAATGAAATATCATAACCTCTTCTCGATGATAGGTATCAGGGGTTGCCTCTTACCCAATCGGATCATGTCAACAGCTGCGGTAACAAGGTTGGCAGCGGAAGATGGACATATCACACCAGCTATTACAGATAGATACAAAAGGGTGGCAAAAGGTGGTCTTGGCGCGATGGTGGTGGAAGCCGCTGTGGTTCTTCCCTCAAGGAGTTCTTTTAACCTTCGAGTCAGTGATGACCAGTTTGTACCTGAATTGAGAAAACTCACAGATAAAATACGCACCGTTAATCCAGACGTGAAAATAGGCCTACAACTCATTCATTTCTTGAAACTATCTCGGAGCGGTTGGAGGCAGAAAGTCGAAGACCTGTCCCTTCAAGATATCAGAGTAATACCGCAGCAGTTTGCCAGCGGAGCGGTGCGGGCTAAAGCGGCAGGGTTCGATTTCGTGGAGCTTCATATGGCTCACTTTACCACACTTGCCTCCTTCCTCTCGCTAGTGAACAAAAGAAAAGATGGGTATGGAGGTGATTTAGAAGGCAGAGTAAAGCTGCCTACGGAAGTGATCCTGACAGTTCGTGACACGGTGGGTGATTACCCTGTTGGCCTGAGGATGAATGGTGAGGAATTCACTAAAGAAGGAAACACCTTACTGCAAAGTGGTCGCATAGCCAGAAGACTGGCCAAGATGGGTGTTGACTATATTAGCATCTCGGCAGGTGAGAGGTTTGAAGATGCAGAACCACCCCTGCCTAATTTCCCTCCTTTTGCTGGTACCGGATACAGTGGCTACCGGATGAGTCCACGATGGTGGAACCCCGATGGGGCCCAGGTGTATCTGGCTGAAGGCGTGCGTAAAGCGATAAGAGGTGCAGGATATGATATTCCTGTTGTGACGGCGGGCAAGATTCGAACGCCTGAGTTGGCCGAGCAAATACTGAGGGAGGGCAAGGCGGATATCATTGGTATGGCAAGGGCGCTCCTGTGTGATCCTGACTGGCCAATAAAAACCCGCGAGGATAGAGCCGGTGAAATTGTGAAATGTGCTGCGTGTGGTTTTTGTAGCGAGGCTGATGAGAGATACGAGAGGGTCACCTGTATACAATGGCCGAAGGGAGCCATCAATGCTCCATTGCCCTGGTTGCTCGTGCCTCCCTGTCAGGCTGCCTGCCCGGCTGGGCTGGACATCCGGGGCTATATAGACCTAATCATTCAAGGTCGGAATGAGGAGGCACTCAGCCTTATCGAGGAAAAAGTACCTTTACCCGGCACTGTCGGCCGGGTTTGTCCGCGTCCATGCGAGACGAAATGTAATCGTGGAAGCTTCGATGAACCTATAGCCATTAATGCCCTCAAACGCTTTGCATCCTATGCAGTATTGGCGAAAGGGGGAAGAAAAGACATAGCACCGGCAGTGCGGACTCAGGATGGAAAGATAGCCATTGTGGGTTCAGGCCCGGCCGGTTTGTCCGCAGCCTATTATTTGGTAGAGTTGGGATATGGCGTCACCATTTTTGAAGCGCAGTCTGTGCCGGGCGGGATGATGGCTATGGGTATCCCACAGTACCGGTTACCGAGAGAGATACTGCAGGCAGAAATCCAAGCTATCCAGAGACGGGGAGTTGAAATAGAGCTGAATAGCCGGGTAGGTAAGAATGGCCTGCGTATAGAGAGTCTTCGTGCGCAGGGGTTCAAAGCCATTTTCATCGCTGTGGGAGCGCATAAAGCCGTCAAATTGGCTATCCCCAATGAGGAGGTTGAAGGTGTGGTAAACGGGGTCTCCTGGTTGAAGGAAATAAACCTGGGTAAGAAGGTAAAGCCTGGGGAAAAGGTGGTTGTTGTCGGGGGCGGGAATGTGGCCATTGATTCCGCGAGGACGGCGCTTAGGCTTGGTGCCAAGGAGGTATCCATCGCTTATCGGAGGTCAAGCGAGGAGATGACAGCCATCATGGACGAAGTAAAAGCGGCCGAAAAGGAGGGCATCAAGATCCGGTACTTGTCCAGTCCTTGCCGAGTCGTTTGTGAGGGCGATGAATGCAGGGGTCTTGAATGCTTCAAGACAGAACTGGGCGAGGTTGATGAGAGTGGAAGAAGGAGGCCAATACGAATTGAAGGTTCTGAGTTTGTCATTGATGCCGATATGGTGATCTCTGCGATCGGAGAGGTTCCTGATCTCTCATTTCTGGATACACAGAAGTTCGAGGTCACACGGAATAATACGATCAAGGTCAATCCCCATACTATGGCTACCAACGTAGATGGGATATTCGCTGGAGGAGACGTCGTAAGCGGACCTGCCACAGTAATTGAGGCTATAGCAGCGGGGAGGAAGGCGGCAATTGCAATTGACAGGTACCTACGCGGAGAGAATCGTGATTATGAACTTGCGGTACCCGATACTATAAGGATGGATGATGTAGACACAGCCATGTTTAATAAACGCAAGAGGCGGAAGATGTCTGAGCTGCCGCCCAAGAAACGAGTGAAGGGGTTTGGGGAGGTGAAACAGGGCTTTACAGAACTTGAAGCCTTGGCTGAGGCAGATAGGTGTTTTCAATGCGGCATGTTTCCCGATAAGCAAAGTTTATGAGCTGAATACATTCTCCAGTACTTCCGGGGATCGAAGCACCACTTTTACAGGTGGCACGCAGAAATATTATTGGGAGGACGAACAATGGCCAAAGAGATTATTAATGTATATGAAGAGCTTCACAGGCGAAAGCAGTATACTTGGAGCGATGCGGTTAAAAAAGGAAAGATTATCACCGTGGGGGGGTTAGTGAGTGCGGATGAGAGTCACCATACTTTGCATCCCGGTGATCTAGAGGCACAGATTAGGGAAATTTACGAGCAGCTAAAGAAGATTTTGGAAAAGTCAGGGGCAAGCTTTGATGACATTGTCAAGACCGTAGACTATATTACACCTCAGGCTCTACCGAGTTATGCTGCCACAGCCAAAATACGTCGGGAATATTTTGGAGATAATTATCCAGCAGCTACAGGGATTGTAGTCAATAGACTGCTACGGGAAGATTGGTTAATCGAGATTGAGGCTGTCGCGATACTTGATTAACTCACTAGATGCTTGATATGCGAGAACAGAAGGAGAGGAATAACCTCTCATAAGGTAGCCAACGAAAGCTATTAGCTAATAGGAGGGCAATTCGAAAAAAGGAAAGACCTGTTAATAGCTCTATCCTTTGTCTTCTTTATGCGAGCAAGGGCTTCGACAAGACCTCACCCAAGGCATAGAAGGCAATCAGATCTTGATATTTCAAGACCGGAAGAAACAGGAGGACGCGGAGCAGAAAGGTGAAGGTAATTGGGATCTTGTTTCCAATGAGGTCCGACGCTGGCCCGGCGACGAGTATCCCGACCAAACTCATCAGTCCGAACCATGCCAGCATATTGCCCGCAGTTGTTGGTGAAATGCCGCGATCGGTCACGAAAGGGATTAAGTGAGTGGTGACCAAGAAATCGCCGCTGCCGCATGTGAACATGACGATGAGGAAAAGCCAAAATGAGCGGGTATGCATAGCTTCCCGTAACCCGAGATCCCGGAGATTCTCATCTGCGGAAACCCGATGGTTTTCTCTGTCCTCTCTCTCGGCACCTTTGCTACCAAAGGGCCTCTGACCTAGATCATCGGGGTCACCCCTGATAACCAAGAGCGCCAGGGCTATGTTGACCGCCACCATGACCAAGGCAATGTAAAGGTAGGAAGCTCTCCACCCGTAACGCACGGTAAAAATCGTAAAGAGCGGAACGAGCGCAAATTGACCGAGGCCGTTACCGGACAGGGACAGGCTGATGGCAAAACCGCGCCACTTCTCGAACCACTTACTCGTCAGGGCCGCTATCAGGGGAACGGATGTTCCACCCAATCCAATGGCCGCCAGGATGCCGTAAAACGTGTAGAATTGCCAGAGGGAGTTGATGACGGATATGAGAGCATATCCTACCGAGAGAAAAAGGGTCGAAATGATAATGACCCATTTAGGGCCATATCGGTCGTAAAACCTGCCTACTGCTATGAGAGACAGGGCATAGAAGGTCATATTCAGGAAAAAGGCGAAAGACATTGAGCCCCGACTCCAGCCTAATTCCGCTACCATCGGTTTGAACATGACTCCGAAGGAAAATCGAGCCCCCGAGTTGAAAAAAAGGATTACAAATGAGGCGGCCACGACATACCAGCCGTAGAAGACGCCGGAGCTGTGTGCCGGTTCTTTAAGGGAATTACGTTCCTTTTCTGTCGAACTCTGTTGGTGTGGATACTAAAGTAACCGAGCATACGTTTGAAAAGAATCTTACGCGAAGATGGCCTCCACAAACTCCCTTGGGTGAAATACCTCAAAATCATCGAGCCCCTCGCCCGTACAAATGAAGGAGATTGGAATCCCGAGTCTCTGGGAAATACCGATAACCACCCCACCCTTTGCCGTTCCATCCAGTTTGGTCAATATGATATCCGTCACCCCCAGGGACCGGGCAAATTCTTGAGCCTGGGCAATCGCATTCTGACCCGTTGTGCCGTCGAGCACGAGGGTAACCATATGGGGGGCACCGGGGAGTTGCTGGCCAGCTATTCTCTGGATTTTCTTTAGCTCTTCCATGAGGTTAGACTTGGTGTGAAGCCTGCCGGCAGTATCAATGAGAACCCTGTCGATGTTCTTGGCCTGAGCGGCGGCAAGGGCATCGAATACGACTGCTGCCGGATCTGCTCCCCTCTTTTGCTTGATTACCTCTGCCCCTACCCTGCTTCCCCAGATCTGGAGTTGCTCGATAGCAGCAGCCCTGAAGGTATCCGCCGCCGCCAGCATCACCGTGTGCCCTTGGCCTTGAAGATAATGGGCCATTTTAGCAATGGTCGTTGTCTTTCCCACTCCATTGACGCCGATAAACATGCTTACCTGCAGCCCTTGGGAGACCGTATCATGCGGCCCAACAAGAGAGCGATCCTGGCTCACCCGTAAGAGAGAAACCATCTCCTCCTGAAGCATGGCTTTCACCTGGTCCGGTCTTTCAAGAGACTTCCGGTCTAATCTCTCCTTCAAGTCACCAATGAGCTGTTCGGTGGTCTCCACACCGATATCAGAGGTAAAAAGGACCTCCTCGAGATCTTCCAAGAAAGGGGGATCGATTACCGTTCGTCCCGATAGTAGCGCATTGAGTCTGCCCGCCAACCTCATCCTGGTCTTTGATAGCTTATCGCGGAGCCTTCCGGTAAAGGCAGCATTGTTGTCGGCGGATTCTTGCTCTTTCAAGGAAAACTATTCCTCCCTGTTGCTGGTTCTTTCTTATAGCAATCGGGCGATCAAGGTCGTTACTGGTTCGGCTCGATACGTCTTTCCAACAGCTGACTATAAGGGATCACCTGATATCTCAGATAGGGGACAGATAAAGGGATAAAGGAAACTCCTCAGAACTCCCTGTGCGGGAAAAGCGAATAGGGCCAGCTCCCATACAGCAGACCACATGATTCTGGTATCCTCTTCATTTCCTATGCGTCCTGCCGGTAATCTTTGAGATCTACAGACACAACCTTTGAAACACTCGACTTGCCCATGACCATGCCGTAGAGCCTCTCAGCAACCTCCATCGTCTTTCGATTGTGGGTAACCATGATTACCTGTGATGTTTTTTCAATTTCAAGCAATAACCTGTTAAACCGATCCGTGTTAGCCTCATCCAGCGGCGCATCCACCTCGTCCATGATAATGAAGGGGCTTGGTTTAATGAGATAGACGGCGAAAAGCAAGGCCATAGCTGCCAGGGCCTTTTCACCGCCAGAGAGGAGCCCCATATGAACGACTCTCTTGCCAGGAGGCTGAGCCTCCACCAATACACCACTTTCCAGCGGGAGATCTTCATCGACCAACCGTAGCCGAGCACTGCCACCGTTAAAGAGGATGGGGAAAACCCGCTTTAGTTGCTCATCTACTTTGCTCAAGGTATGGAGAAACTTCCGCTTTGAAATCTTGTTAACCCTCCTGATGGCTTTATTAAGGGAATCAATGGAGGCGAGCAGATCTTGCTGTTGGGCCGTTATGAAATCGTAGCGCTCTTTCAATTGATCATATTCACCTATGGCCAGAAGGTTCACCTCACCGATTCTCTCTTTCATGACCTTATAATCCTGCAGCCTGGATTCATAATGGTCTTTTGAAAAATCATCAGCCAGGTACTCTCTGTATTCCCTCTGCAGGTTGATCCCCGTCTCTTTGCTCGCCTGCGAGAGGATGTTGTTTATATGAAAATCTACCTCGGCCTCACGTATTCTTGCATCATTGATCTGATCCCTTATCACGCCGATTTCCTCCCTGGCAAGGGCGGACTTCTTCTCTTCTTCACGGAGCCTTGCTTTAAGAATATCACACTGCTGTTCAAGCTCAGCGGTCTCTTTTTCGAGCCCTTTCTGTTTTTCACACGTAGCGGCAAGGATATCCCTGATCTCCTGTTCCTTTGATAAACAGCTTTTAAGGCTGTCTTGTGTTGATGTTATCTCCCGTTCTATCCTCCTAACCCTCGTCTCCATTTCCTCGGTAAACTGGTCAATGCGCTCTCTCTCCCGCAGAAGACCCTTCTCCTCCTCCTTATGCTGGTTATACCTGACTGCGAGCTCAGAAAGGCTCTCTTTTGAATCGTCAAGGGCCTGTTCCAACTCTTCGACCTGAGAGCCTTTTTCCGCTACCGACTGCTGAATCCCCTCTTTTTCCCTTTGACATTCAGAGAGCTTCTCCTCGAGATCGTTTATGTGTGATGATTTTTCGTCTTTGTCTGTGCGGAGCGATTCCAGCTCGTGCAAGAGATAGTGAGACTGCTTCATGAGCTGTTCCGATTCCTTTTCGATCAGGAATAGATCCTTATCAATGCCTTCAATATCGTGCACATAGGAATGCCTTTCACGCTCCAATCGCTCAATAAGGCCCGCTTCACTATCCAACTGTAGGTCCAGCTCCTCAACAACCGTCTGCAAGGTTCCAACCAGTCTTTCGGTTTCCTTTATCCTGCCTTGCAATTCCTTCTGTTTTCGCCTCCGAGCCAGGAGCCCTGAGGATTCCTTCCCCAGTCTCCCGCCAATAATGACACCTCTCTTATCTACCAGGTCTCCTTCCGGGGTAACCAAGGTCTGTTGCCCCCTGTCTTTCTTCCAGACAGAAAGCGCCTCTGAGAGGTTCTCCACCATTGCTGCATTGCCAAGGAAGGATTTCATGAGCGGGCTAAATCGTTCCGGCACAGTTACATGCTCGCTGAGAAGCCTATAACCATTGCGGCTCACTTCAAACGTGCCCAAAGGATTCTCAGTCCTAAAATCCTTAAGGGGAAGGAAATAGCTCCGGCCCCTCTCTTTTGACCTCAAGTATTCGACTGCCTCCTTGCCGTCCTCCTGGCTGGAAACGATTACATATTGCAACCGCTCCGCTAGGACTGCCTCAACGGCAGTCTCAAATTCCGGGTCAACCTGTATGAAGTCCGCCACAACGCCGAAAATCTTATCTTCCCTGCTGGCCTTCAGTTCGGGGGAATTCATAATGGCCCGGACACCCGATTGATACCCCTCATAGCCTTCAATGAGGCTTTCAATGGTTCTCAACTGAGAACGAGAAAGGCTCAGCTCCGACTCGGCGGCTAACCGTTCAGATTCCTTTGACCTCTTTCGCTCTTCCAGTTCGTCTCGTCTTGCATGGGCTCCCTGCAGATCGTTTTCAACGGATCCTAGTTTGGCGGCAGCCTCATCTCTCTTTTCCTTTTTCTTATTTAGCGCGCCGGATAAGGCATCAAGCTTTTTGGCAATCTCCTTTGATTCGCCTTCAAGGGCATCCTTTCTGACCCCCAACTGATTGACCGTTTCAGAAAGATTTCGTATCTCGCCCCTGAGCCTCGCCTCTTCGCTGGCCAGCTCAATTAAATGGGATTCTCCCGTTTTCAGCTCATGTTTTAGCCTCTCCAGTGTTATCCGTTTGTGCTTGAAAACAGAATCATGTTCAGCACGGAGGCCTGAGATTTCCTGAATCGATTCCTGCAGTTCCGCTACCCTTGAGTTGATGCCTTCGATCTCGGACTGAAATTCCCGGAGCTTCTGGCCGATTTCTTCCTTTTCCGTCCCCAGCTTTAATTCGGCGATCCTCAACCTTTCCTGCTCAGCCGACAAATGGTTCAGGGCGTCTTCGCTCTTTCTGCCTTCCTCCCTGAGCGAAAAGACCGACTCCTTCAGGCCGGAGAGGTGCTTTTCTTCCTCAATCAGTTCTACATTCGTGGTTTCAATGCTCTCCTCGGATTCACCCAAACGGGTCTCTGGGAGGTGGGCCTTTTCCGTCAGATCGTCGATTACCTTTTTCCTTCTATCCTTTTCCCCTGTCAACTCACCGTACGTATAGGCATTCAAAACAAGTTCCAGGCGGTGGATCTCAGAGCTTGCCTCTTTGAACCTTCTGGCCTTGTGGGCCTGCCTCTTGAGGGAATTCATTCCCCGTTTAATCTCCTCGAGAAGATCCTGCACCCTGCTCAGGTTTTCCTGCGTTAACGATACCTTTCTTAAAGCTTCCTCCCTCCGCGCCTTGTATTTGGTAATGCCCGCGGCCTCCTCCAAGAGACGTCTTGTTTCCTCGGGTTTTTGCTCAATTATTGAACCGATCTCCCCTTGGGCGATAATTGAATAAGATCTGTTGCCCAGTCCCGTGCCCATGAAAAGGTCTTGAATATCCCTTAATCTGCACGGTGAATTATTGATAAGGTAATCGCTCTCGTTGGACCGGTACAACCTCCTGGTGACCGATATCTCGCTCGCACCGTTGAGTTCCTCTGCATCTCCAAGGGTTAGGGTAACCTCGGCCATGCCCAAGGGCTTTAACGAGCCGTTCCCTGAAAAGATCATATCCTCCATCTGGCGGCCCCGCAGCTGCTTTGGGCTCTGTTCACCCATAACCCATCGAATGGCATCCACCACGTTACTCTTGCCGCATCCATTGGGGCCGACAAACGCACTGATCCCGGGGGAAATGTGGAAGCTTGCTTTGTCCATAAAGGACTTAAAACCGCGAATAGAAATGCTCTTAATTCTCATCCACTATCGTCTCCATTCCGCCTTACTTTTCTTACTATTTGTAATTACTAGCAGATATTAAGATAACTGTAAAGAAAAAATACTACATAGTGTATTTTTGCGCCATTATTCTGCAATATATTGTGTATTCTGGCCTCATGCGAAAGATCTTGACATGATTTCGACTAAACCTTTACTATAGCAGTGTTTATCTTACTCTAAGAGGCTGGTGCAGTAGGCTCGTGAAAGAAAGGGTTTTTAGAAGAATAGGTGTCCTTTTTGCCCTCCTGATCCCTCTGTGGCTTGTATCGGCACCGTGGGTTGACGGAGAGGAGAAGGACACATTTTCGATCTCGTTGGTCCAACGGGCAACCGTCAAAAAGACGGGGGGCAGGGAGGTCGTTTATGAGCGCTACCAGGTAGAGAAGGGGGACTATATCTGGAAAATCATGCGACAGAGGGGATTGCTCAAGAAACCGGATTTCACCGAGCTGTACGCTGCGCTAAAAAACCTGAACCCCTCTCTGACCAATCTGGATCTGATCCATCCCGGAGAAACCATACTGATTCCCCTCAATATTGTATCCGTTAAGGGATACGAAGAGGGAAAAGAACTCGATCAAGAACCCGCAAAAGAGTTGATTGATTTAGATGAAGCGGACCTTGAGAATTATGTGGTCAAACCCGGCGATAGTCTGACGAAGATCATTAAGAACAAGTTCAACCTGCCATCCGGTTTCGTTTATGAAGATTACTTAAAGCTCGTGCAAAAATTTAATCCCGCCTTAACAAACCCCGATCTCATCTTTCCGAACCAAGTTATCAGGCTTCCCATCTATTCTCCGGAGATGGTGAGAATGCCTATCAAGGCCCAACCTGAAACGGCTGCCCCAAGCAAACCTCGACCCGCAAAAACGAAGGATACTGCCGAAATTCTTACCCTCAAGCAGGGGCTTAAATCCATCTTCAATCAGATGGGTGAGGAATGGGTTGATGGCGGTGAGCAGTTTATCCCCCTCAAGTCAGGGGGTCAGGTCAACTTGAAGGCCGACTCCTTTCCCGTTTTGAACCTGAACAGCGGTCGAAGGATTATTGTGGACATAAGAAACGAACTCCCGGAGGATATCGGCCGGCTTATTGAGGCGGACTGGGAGGATTACCGAATCGTTCATCTCGCTCAAGATGATAGCCTGAAAACGGCAACGGGCAAGATTCTCTCCGCGTGTAACTACCATACGGTTGTGAAATCGGGGGATTACCTCAAGGTAACCGGGGATGTGGGTATCACCATTGCCGGTGACTGGGCCATTATACCCCAGAAAGGAAAAGGGGATATCCCTGACAGGGTTATTACCCTCAGCTTCATTCGCAGTCGATCGGAGCAGACGCCCCGAGTGGTGAAGGCTTACCTGGCGAGATTAGGTATCATTGCAGTTGATTACCCCGATTTCTCGGGTTCGGATAGTGCGAGTGAAGAGGTACCTGTTCTCAAGGAAATAACCATGAAGGAAAACGTGGATTTTCCTCTCACCACTCTCCTCCTGGACCTAGCTGGGCAACCCTTCTCAAAAACGTTAGAGATACCCCTTTATCGGGGAGAGGACTCGGGGTTCAATGTCATCATAAAGGCGGACATCTTCTTCAACAGGCAAGGCCAAGATTGCATCATAGACTTCAGAGGGCTCTCACCTCATATCGTATCTCTGTTAAGTAAACACCGCATCCGCGTTCTCCCCCTCTCAAGGGAACGGGTACCGAGTAGGATCACCGCGCGTGTCCTGGACTTTCTCGGTATTCCTTTTGCATCAAAGGAACATCGCTTTCCCGTTGCAGCCAGACCTGAGACGAGGAACATAATGATTTCCTTTTCAGGGATCACCTTTGCAGATCGAGAAGGTCAAATGATTCTGGCAACCGACAAAAGAATCGCCGAAGAGTTGGTATTCTTCCTGAACAAATCGGGATATCATGTGCTGGACTTGACCAGATTTGGGCAATAAGACCCAAGAGATTAAGACGGAATAGATCTTATGCCTTGACACGGCAACACCTTTCCTCTATCCTCCCACCCGCTTTTGAGCCCCAGCAGGTACACCGGGCCCGGATTGAGGTCCGTCATGCCTGGTTGCGCCGCTTGGCTCTCATTCTTATGAATGATCATGACGGGCCCTTTCTGTTACGCCCTGTTTCCGAGCGTGGCCTAGTCATTGAGCCCGGAAAGAACACGGATAATGGAAGAACCATTGAAAATAGTGCTTCTCTTTGGAGTCGGCGCCATTGCCGGTTTCATGAATGTCATGGCCGGTGGCGGTTCCACTATCACCTTGCCCACCCTCATCTTTTTGGGCTTGAATAGCTCCCTTGCCAACGGAACCAACCGTGTCGCACTGCTCATACAGAATATCTCCGGAATCATATCCTTTAGGCAGGAGAAGCACCACAGATTTAAGGTGAGCCTGCAGTTGGCTGCTTTCACCCTGCCGGGCGCCATAGCAGGGGCCATTATCGCCACAAGGATCAGCGATGAGCTCTTCCAGAAGATCTTGGCCTATATCCTGATTGGGATTATCATCTCCATTCTGTTGCCAAGACCGAATCAAGGGAATCAGGAGATCAAAAAGCAGCAAACTCGGAGCTGGCTCATCTACCCCGCCATGTTTGGCCTCGGATTTTATGGAGGATTCGTCCAGGCCGGTGTCGGGTTCCTGTTTATGGCCGCGCTCTACCATCTGATGAGAGTCGACCTCGTCCAAGTGAATATGCACAAGGTATTCATTATCTTCGTCTATACCATTCCTGCGCTGTTCGTTTTTTTTCTCACGCACAATGTAGACCTGAAGCTCGGATTGATTCTTGCGGCCGGTAATGCCTTTGGCGCCTGGTGGTCTGCAAAGTTCTCGGTAAAAAAGGGAGAAAGGCTGATTAAAACCATCCTTGTTGTCGCCATACTTATCATGTCCCTGAAGCTTTTGAACATCATCTAATGCCTGCTCGCCTAACCGAGAGCGATGGCGGGCAGGCCTTTCGAAAATTGCCATGATCTCCTGAAAGCCTGGGGGAGCAAAACTCCCGCAAGAAACGCTGCAGCCTCTCTGGTTGGCTTTTTCTCCGCCGTATGGCCGTCGATTACCCTGCCGCTAGCCATAACAGCCAAAAATGGATTGATTTGGACATACCTTAGTGGTAGCGTGTCCCTAAAAAAAGGCCGGGCCCATGAATGTGCATACCTGTGACCCTGCGGAGGCAGGTTGCCGTTCCGTCTCGTAAGGGAATCTTTTTGCAGAGGTGAGAGATGAAGGTATCAACGGTAGAAGAGATGAGAAATCTCGACAGGGGGGCAATTGAGGGATTCAAGATCCCCGACCTGATTCTCATGGAAAATGCCGGCGAGGCAGTATACTTCGTAATCCAGACCGAATGCGGCATAGAGGGGAAGAGATTTAGCATCTTCTGCGGAATCGGCAATAATGGCGGTGACGGTTTCGTTGTTGCCAGAAAGCTCCACTCAAACAGGGGACAGGTCACGGTATTTCTCTTGGGAGATAAGGAGAAACTTGCCGGTTGTGCCAAGGACAATTTCGAGATGATTGCTACCATGCCCATTGAGATTGTCCGGCTCACCTCAGCACAGCAGGCTCAACATGCCCTCTCCCATTGTGATGCAGTTGTTGATGCAATATTCGGTACGGGACTTACCAGGGAGGTGGACGGCCTTTATAGAGAAATAATCGAGTTGATCAACCGAAACCGTAAAACCGTATTCAGCGTTGATATACCCTCTGGGCTAAACGGTGACACCGGCCAGATCATGGGATGCAGCATCAGGGCCGACTATACCGTGACATTTGGATTACCAAAACGGGGAAATCTCCTCTTCCCCGGCTTTGACCTGTGCGGCAAACTGTACGTCACCCATATCTCCTTTCCCCCTTCCCACTACCAGGCCGACACCATTACAGTTGAGACGAATGATCCCCTGCCGATTCCTGAAAGAGGCAAAGATACCCACAAGGGCAGTTACGGCAAGGCCCTCTTTATTGCAGGCTCTTCAAACTACCTGGGGGCCCCATACTTTTCCGCACTCTCCTTTCTGAGGGCAGGGGGAGGGCTTTCCTATCTGGCCTCACCGGGGTCAATAACGAATTTCCTGGCGACAAAGGGAAGTGAAATCGTCTTTGTGCCACAGCAGGAAACGGACAGGGGAAGCATTTCAGTAAAGGCAAAGGATGAACTTTTGGAATTTTCAGAAGGCGTTGATATGGTCGTTGTGGGGCCGGGATTATCTTTACACGAAGAAACGCAGCAGCTGGTGCGGGAGCTCACATTACAGATCGAAAAACCCCTGGTGATAGATGGTGACGGGATTACCGCCATCTCCAGGGATATCGACATAATCAGAAAGAGAAAAGAGGCGACAATCCTGACCCCTCACCTTGGCGAGATGTCGCGGATCATACAAGCAGACATTCAAGAGATCCATAGGAATAAAATTCCCCTCTTGTCGAGGACGTGTAAAGACTTAGACGCCTTTATCATACTGAAGGGAGCACACACGCTCATCGGTTATCCGGAAGAGCGCATCTTCATCAATATGAGCGGAAACCCGGGGATGGCAACCGCGGGCAGCGGAGATGTGCTTGCAGGCACCATTGCGGCTATGTTCGGCCTGGGATTTTCAGCCGGAGAGAGCGCACGGATGGGTGCATTTATCCACGGTACGGCCGGAGACCTTGCCATGAGAGACATCGGCGCAGACGGGGTCATAGCCGGTGATATCATGGACTATCTGCCTGAGGCGATTCGCTATTGCCGGGAAAATTTGGAAGAAATCATTCAGGACGCATACGAAAGCATCTATACGATCTGACGCCCGCAGGGTGTTCACAAGGATTATGTTACTGGAACTCCGCCTCCAGCGGCGCTTCACTCGATCACAGATCTAAGGCCAGCTGCAAAGGTTTATCCAAAATCTCTGGTGGTTCGGATCTTATCTTTTTTAGTTTGCTCATTCTTCTCATGCCATCTGGAGTCATGATAGTTTTTTGAAATAACTCGGGAAAGAGGGGAAATTGAATATAATTCCCGTAATCGGGGCAACCCTTCTTTCGCCTGCACTTCGCACACACTGCCACATTGACCCTGGGCCTGTTTTTCTTGGCATTACAGGTGATATAGTCCATGTGATCCCTTTTCTAGATCCATCCCAGCACCCCGCGCCAGCCTTACCTTTTTCTCGATCTCAATCCCTCTTTTCCGTGATCTGGCTATACTGCCAACCCTCGCCGCCCAACGGTTTAAGTATGAGTGACTCCTACCATAACCGAACCAGAGGAGCAATTCTTCTTTATCCATCCTCAAGAAATCACATGATGCGGCCGATATAAGAATAGATTCTATAACAATGAGCACTGGTATCTATGGGGATCAAGGAAGAGCAGCGAGGAAGGCCATGAAACTTGAGGAGATAATGACTACGCAGGTTGCTACGATCGGAATGGACGATACCCTTGCGGCCATTCGAAAAATATTCGAAAAAGTTCACTTTCATCATCTCCTGGTCCTTTCCGAAGAGCACGAAGTTGTCGGTGTTATCTCGGACAGGGATCTGCTCAAGCAGTTGAGCCCTTACCTGAATACCGCCTCGGAGCAAAAGAGAGATCTGCATACCTTGAACAAAAAGGCTCATCAAATAATGAGCCGCAAGCTTATCTCAGCCTCGCCTACGACCACGGTGAAGGATGCAGCCACGTTGTTGATGAAACACTCCATCTCTTGCCTGCCCGTACTTGCCGAAGACAAATGGCTCGTGGGTATCGTCACCTGGAAAGATATCCTCAAATTCTTCTTACAAAGCCTCGGTTCCGCTGCTCCCGGCAGCCGGGCTCCTGGAGCCTGACTTCACCTCCATGAATCTTTAGGCTTGAACGAAGGAACGGCATTGATTTCACGCATTTCTTAATTCTTCTTGCCAGGAAATTCACCTGCTCTTACTAAAAGCATGCCTTGACTTTACACCGGTCGTATCTCACAGCTCGTGTTACAATATGAAAAAGAATATGATACTATTCCCCCAAGAAGACGAAATGTTGATAACCTGGGGCTACCGTCACTCATAAAGAAGCGATCGTCAAAAAAATCAAGATCGAGGGAAAACTCGCTTTTACGAAGGCATCATCTCAACTTTGGGGCCTATTTCAATAGCTTTTACAGGATCCCGGATAAGGCTATTTACCAGATCCCCGACGAAACCGTTATCTGCCGGTGTGAAGATGTAACCATGGGTGAGATAAGGAATGCAATTCGAGAAGGGTACCACACACCAGGAGCTATCAAACAGGTTACGAGAACAGGCATGGGGCGCTGTCAGGGAAGGACCTGCGGTCCTATCTTGTATGATATTATTTCGGCATATACCAGGAAGCCTTCAAAAGAGATACCTCTTCTCTCCGTAAGACCACCCATAAAGCCGGTGACTTTCGATTCCTTAATTGCCGAGAACAATTAGGGTATAACGAGCGTCTGTTTATGGCGCCAGACAGGGGCTGTGGACACAGTTAGCTAGCGGCGGAAAAGGTTATCGCAATAACGCATCTGCCGTCGCCCTTGACAAGGCTCTCCTTGATCCCGTGAATTGGCTTGAGACGCAATGCCTTCATAACTCCATTTCTGAGTGCCGGGCACCCGCATTCATACCTATCCAACATGTTTGCCTTGCTGAGAGAGTCATACGCATGACATCTGCTTCCCGTCCAAATTGCCGTATCCCCCTCATAGGTAATCGGCTCGTTTACATAAAGGTCGTCAAAAAAGGCATTGTTCCAGACCGTTCTAAAGACTGACATCAGTTCTTGAATGGAGCGCGGCCT
Source organism: Desulfatiglandales bacterium (assembly GCA_035527895.1). GTDB lineage: Bacteria > Desulfobacterota > DSM-4660 > Desulfatiglandales > B25-G16 > JADFWK01. The sequence continues at coordinate 1,976 of DATKZQ010000206.1, read as the reverse complement.
CTTAATGGTCTTCTCTCGAAGCAACGTGAGGGTGAGCATCCGAAAGACTCTCTCCGTTACCGCAAGGTTGAGCCTGTTTGCCTGCTCAGGCCCCAATTCCCTGATAACTGCTGCGTGCCAGAACGAGTCGTGAAGCCACCACAATTTGTTGACTGTCTCGTGTGATTTGAATTCCGGTATCACCATATGCAATGCCTCGCCAACAGAAGGACATATTCTTGGGTAATATGGCTATAACTTATGTAACCGAGCTCCTACCACCCTGTAGAGGTCAGACTGTGTTCCCTCTCCGAGGGAGGAAGGCCAGTCTTTCATACTACGTGATGAGCAAAAAATAAAGCAGGGAGTTTTGCTCCACCCAAAGTCACTGGCTGGCATAAACCAGGCTCGGAAAAATTCTGGAGAGCCGTTCTTTTCCCTGCAAAGATCCGAAATCCGTAACTCTTTCGAATTTTTGACAAATCGAAGATTTTGTGATATTAGAGGTTGGTAACTGGGGAACTGAGTCCGATCGGGTGCAAACAGAAACCTCTAGTCTCAACTCGACTGATGAGGGGCGGAATTTTGCCTTGACAGAGCGAAGTTACGTACCTGCGATTTTTCTTGTATGAACTTCCTTATCGCACGATACTCACCAAAACAGAGGAATGCCGATATGAAGGAAGCAAGAGAAGTAATGGTGTCGGTCAACACGAGGGTCTTTACTCTAGACATACCCATTGAAGACGATTTACTCATTGAAAGCATCTTTAGCGCATTAAAGGACTATGTGAGTAAAGGGTTCTCGCTCAGTGTAAAAGAATCCTATGTTACCTCTCTTTCCGATTCGCTAAAGATAATCACGAAGATAATCACCCGAGGTTCACAGCTGGATGAATGGAGGGCTGAAACCCGACAGTTACTCTCCATTATCAGGAAAAGCAAATAGGCTTCATACCCCACCAGATCACCTGGCACAAATCAACTGCCAAGGGACCTGCTCCTTGGATCAAATCATTCTTTTGGCAACACAGCCTGGTAACGAGCCTAACCACCCCATGAACCTGTAAGAATCAAACCTCTTTAATCAGGTCTTCAATTCCGCGGTCATTCTAACAACCACATGCCCCCACCCACCACAACTCGGGCCTGTATCAAAACATCCGGTTGTGTTGAACATCACCTCATTGGGATTCCTGCCATTCATGAGGTTTTCAAAGAAGGCATTGATTAAAACCGTCAAGTTGGGCATCAAAAATGCGCAGACCCGATTGGGGTTTTCTTTGGTAAGGAGATTTCCCGTGTTATCAAAAACAAGCTTTTGGCCAACGATATGTCCCGAATGACACCCCTCGGACTCGATCACTTCGGCGACCAACCGATACTTGGATGCCTCAACGGCGTTTTCAAAGAGTTGCTGGAACTTGGGATTGTTTTCGATGATCGACCAGTCTTGGTCCTCAAGATTTAATCTTCTCCGAATTATCCCCACCATTTGATCTCTGTCCATATCCTCCTCCACGATAGGTTCGTCTTATTTAATCCTCCTTAAAGAAAATCTCCTTGCTTCAAAAATCCAGCCAGATCCGACCGTTTCACTATTGGGCGACAAGTTCTTAATACTACTTGTTTTGCTGAAAATAAAGTTCCTAGTAGGACGATTCCTAAATATGCTCGCAGTATAGGAAGTCATTGCGACCTGCCCGCCGGACGGCAGGCGGGGCGAAGCGAAGCAATCTCTCACACAATAGAATTCCATTGAGATTGTTTCATCGTGGAGTTTACCCGCCTGAGGCTGGTTAATCCTGAGCAAAGCGGAAGGACTCCTCGCAATGACAGGCAACATGCAATGTCATTTTAGCACATGACCCCGACGCTTCGCTTCAGGGTTATACATGAAAGAAACGCTCTGCTGAGTATGGAGATGTCTTTTTTTGACTCTGTCCCTGGCCCAGACCTGGCTCATAAGGCATGAGTAAGGAGAACTGAGATGTGAG
>DATKZQ010000205.1:0-17629 GCA_035527895.1 Desulfatiglandales bacterium | reverse complement strand
CATGGGCACAACCTCATTTTCTATGGAAGTGGTGCCCATGGTGCCTACCCCATGAATGACGAAAAGGATCACCGCTGGAAGGAGAGTCTTTTTACCGGTGGTACTTCTTTCTAACCCACCGCTGTATGGGGGCATCAAATTCTTCGGGATATTTCAGCTTTGCATTGATGAGGCCGGTCATCTGATGAACCATCTCTACTGCCATGTTTGTGGCGAGAGCATTCTTTTTAATTTCACCTTTTGCCGAGGCATAGCCCCATGCGAACTCTGCGAAAAACATGTGGTTATAAGTAAAGTACTGATGGAAGATACTGGCCGTATTCATACAGCCCTGGCTTCCCGCCACCAGAATCAATCCCGCCACTTTACTTGCTAACTGCAGCTTGGGAAATGTCAATGCATAGGTTCTATCAATCAGCGTCTTTGTTTGGCTGGTCATGGACCAAAAGTAAACAGGTGTCGCCCAAATGATGCCGTCTGACTCAAACAATGCCTGATAGATCTCCTGAGCATCGTCCTCGATCACACACTTGCCTGTCTCCGTGCACGCCTGACACCCATCACAGGGCGCAATCGACTTGTCTCTGAGTGCGATCTTGTCAGTAACAACGCCTTTCTCCTGGGCTGCCACCAGTGCTATATCCAACAACGTCTCTGTGTTGCCCCCTTTTCTCGGAGACCCCAAAATCCCCACAATCTTCATCTTTCACCTCCTGTATCAGAGTTTGATCCAATCCTGCCTAAACAGTAAGTTCCAGGATTTCTTCCGCGCACGATCCTCATAGAAGGTTTTTACAGAAGCCAGGCGGGAGAAAGGCGATCGCAAGCTCGAGTGATTCTGTTCTCAGCAAAACCGGCCGAAACGCTCTCGCCATATTAATCATTTTCGGAGCTGGGCCATGCCGCCTCAGAACCATCTCTTTTTTAGGAATACCAACACGCCAATAGATGATAAGGCGAATGAAACCCCAATTGCTATAAAGAAAGCATGAGGAGAACGTTGAAACGGTAACGTAACATTCATCCCATATATACTTGCAATCAATGTAGGAAGCATCAGGATGATTGTAACGGATGTCAGAAACTTCATTACAATATTCAAGTTATTTGAAATGACCGATGCAAAGGCGTCCATCATTCCGCTGAGGATGTTGCTGTAAATATTGGCCATCTCAATAGCCTGTTTATTGTCTATAACTACGTCTTCCAGCAACTCCTTGTCATCGTCATTCAATTCCAAGGCCTTTATTCTAGGTAATCGTTCCATCATAAACTCGTTAGACTTCAAGGAGGTCGTAAAGAATTCGAGACTTTTCTCTATGTTCAGGAGTTTTATTAGTTCCTCATTCTTCGTAGCTTTCTGCAACTCCGTTTCAACCTCGTTTGTCCTCCTGTTAATTTCCTTCAAATATTTCAAATAGAAAAAAGCCGCCCCATGCAACAGATGCAGAAGAAAACGACTTCTATTTTCGGTAGAAAGGTTTCTTAGTTTACTGTTGTATAAATCCAAGACCTCACCTGTATCCGATGAGCAGATTGTAACTATTGCGCCCTTGGTAATAACTATGCCAATGGGCAATGTCGTATAAGGAACATCCGGCTTATCTTTATCATATTTGGGCGCTCTTAATACAATTAAGATAGTATTGTTTTCTGCTTCGATTCTCGACCTCTCGTCGACATCCAATGAATCTGTGAGGAAGTCCAATGGAATATCCAGATCAGCGGACAATTCTTTAAGCTCATCTGCGGTAGGATTTGAAACATTGACCCAGCAATTCTCTTCGATCTCATTCACCGGAATGAATCGGTTTTCTTTGGTCTGAAATATCTTAATCATGTGATTGACCCTTTCTTTCTAAAAGTACAGTCGTCAATAGCTTGCACCAGGGCGGCATCAGGGATTATACGCTCTATTAGTGTCGATATAAAACTGAATAAATCACACCAATAGTGTCTCAGTTCAAACCTTGATCAGCGATTTAATTTGTCGGTATTTATTGTTCAGTTCTTTACTTTTTCCGATTTTTAATTTGATGATATTTGCCCGCCGACTGACGGCTGAATAGGTAAGACCAAAGATATTTCCGATTTGCCTGTTCGTATACAACCCCGTCTCCCTTATGAAATAAAGCACCATATCCCGATCTTGCCTATCTTCTTTGGTAACTCCGGGCGCTTGTTTGAACTTCTCTGTATCGCATTTGAGAAGTCTTGCTGCTTCTTGCACTAACTCAGTCGGATCTTTGTCTTTCAGCATCCCTCGCAGCTGTGAGATCTCACCGAGACCTTTGAGCAAGGCAGCGCGGTCATCATCACTACGAAATATGTCTCGCTGTTTGTTTCCTCTGGCAAGAACGTGATAGAAAGCTCCTTCATGTTCTATGCGCAATGCTCTGGCCATGAGCTTCACCTATCAAGGCGAGGCAACGACTGGCAATCATTTTAATCGATGATCAAGCTTTGATGGTCTCGTAAAAAGTCGTCACTCCGGTGAAAACCGGAGTCCAGGACCTCTGTAACTAACTGAAAAGACTGGATTCCGGCTTTCGCCGGAATGACGGAAAATAGTCATTTCCGACTTTTTACGAAGTCATCAAGTTTTGACCTTAAAGAAATTGGGATTTTATCGCGCGTGGTGTGGGAGGGGGAGCTGGAGGCTCCCCCTTACCAGATTGGGCATCCCTTGGAACGTTGGCTCCTCACCTAGATACCAAACTTCTTCGTATCGACCCACTCCATGCTCAGCAAGGACCAAAAGTCCAGAGCCAGTTTGTTCACTACGTAGTCATAAGGCAACCACCCATAACCCTGATCGCCCCATCCTGTACCCCAAGAGTTGCGAATAAGCAGGGCTCCGGTGGTGGTTTTGTTGCACTCGGTGTTCGTGATCTTCTTCCCATTGTCGTAGCCCACTGCGACGATTGCATGACCCCACTCCGCACTTTCGCCGGGGCACGGGTAGGGAATCCCTCCCTTGACATCGCTTGACTCAAATGATGGGAATCCCCAAAAGCCAAACATCGATGGAATTCCGGCAGCGAGGTAGTTCTTGACGCTCGTCAGTACGGCGCCTCCCGCGACGTTCGTCCCCAAGGGATCGTGACAGAAGTACTGCAACGCTTCGTAGTTGTCGGCCACGGCATACACAAAGCTGGGAGGCTCTGTGTCAAAGTCCGGCTGGGCATCCGTGTAAGGCCAATACCTCTCGTCCGGGACCCCACAAAGTACCAAGGCGCCCATTGTGTTTCTCAGCCAGGCGCCGGTGTCACCCGTCACCTGCATGAGGTTGCGTGTTGCTTTGTAAACGAAGAGACGGGAGCCTTCTATGTGCTTGCCGAAGGCCCGGCGCTGGAAGTACTCAACGACTCCGATGCCGGCGTGCGCGGTGCACGAACCGAGACTCTCCTGGTTCTCGACTGGCGAGCACCATTCCCGGAGATCGACAGTCTCTGGCAAGGCCTTCGCTCCCTTCTTGCCTGCTGTAAGGCCCAGCTTCTTGGACATTTCGGTGATCCCCGGCTCTGCCTGGGTATAGTCCCTCAAGTCGGGCATGGAGGGGAGCCAGCCTGTACCAACACATTCTTCCGTTTCAGTGAGATTTACCAACTGGTATGTCGCATACATGGTATTACTCCTTTCAGGTTCTTGCTCGATTTATTGTTATTGTAAATAAATACCTCACATATTATACCCGATCTTATCATCGGAAAGGAATCACCTTCTTCAGCGAGCATGATGTTATCTTTTACCGGGTAGGTCAGGGGCCTCTCAGCCCCCTTCCCCCATATGAATCCCGCCAACGGCTGGACTCAAGCATCTTCTAAGGCAGCCCTTTGGGGCGGCCCGGCTGTGTCGCCTCCTAAACGGTCGCTAATGCCCGGAACTCTCGGGCTGACATCGCTCCCGGCAGCTTGCTTCCCTTATCATGTCTTCGTCGCCAAAAGTAAAAAGCATATTCTGGGCCGGGCCTCCCTTGACCTTTGCGCTCAAAACATATAGTATGCGCACTGTCAAGTTCAGGGGCACGTCAGAGTAAAATATAATGTGTCAGTTTTTGATCTTATTCGCTGGACTTTAACGTTACTCTGCTGTCAAGCCGGGCTTTCCGAGCCCGGCTTTTTGTGTCGAAAAATAGTGTTACGGTTTTATAGAATGGACAAACATCATCGACGAGAAGTGGACCGGCGCCGCAATTTCGGGATCATCAGTCACCCCGACGCCGGCAAGACCACGCTGACTGAAAAGCTCTTGCTCTTTGGCGGGGCCATCCAGCAGGCCGGGGCGGTCAGGGCCCGCAAGGCGGCCCGCCATGCCACCAGCGACTGGATGAGTATCGAAAAGGAACGGGGAATCTCGGTTACCACCTCCGCCATGAAATTCAACTATCGAGACTATGAAATCAACCTCCTGGACACGCCGGGCCATCAGGATTTCTCCGAAGACACCTACCGGGTGCTGACCGCCGTGGATAGCGCCCTGATGGTAATTGACAGCGCCAAGGGCGTGGAACCGCAGACTGAAAAACTGATGGAGGTGTGCCGCATGCGCAACACTCCCATCATGACCTTTATCAACAAACTGGATCGCGATGGTCTTTCCCCCCTGGGACTGCTCTCAGACATCGAGGAAAAACTCCAGATCGAGTGCGTCCCACTGTCCTGGCCCGTGGGCATGGGCAAGACATTTAAGGGGGTCTACAACCGGCACCGCCGGGAATTACATCTCTTCACTCCCGGTCAGGAGGTCCGCCCCCGGGAAGGCATCACGATTCGTGATCTTGCCGATCCCCGCCTCGATCGACTGTTGGGCAACCAGGCCAGGGATCTGCGCGAGGACGTGGAATTGTTGGAGGGGGCCGCGAATTCCTTTGTATTGCAACACTATCTCAAGGCCAGCCAGACGCCGGTCTTTTTCGGCAGCGCTATCAACAATTTTGGCGTAAAAGAATTGCTCGATGCCCTCGTGGAAATGGCTCCCGCCCCGACTGTACGGGCCACGCTGACCCGCGACGTTTCACCCTATGAAGATGCCTTTTCGGGATTTGTGTTTAAGATTCAAGCAAACATGGATCCGGCTCATCGCGACCGCATTGCCTTTTTGCGTGTCTGCTCAGGGACCTTCCGACGCGGGATGAAGGTGCTTCACCACCGGATCGGCAAAGAAATCGCCATTGCAAATGCAACCGTCTTCATGGCCCAGGACCGCGCCAACGCCGAAGAAGCATATCCGGGGGACATTATTGGCATTCACAATCACGGCACCATCAAGATCGGCGACACCTTTACCGAAAAAGAACCCCTGAAGTTCACCGGGATTCCCAACTTTGCGCCGGAGCATTTCCGGCGAATACGACTGAAGAACCCCATGAAGTCTAAACAACTCCAGAAGGGCCTCGTTCAGTTGGTCGAAGAGGGGGCTGCCCAGGTATTCCGGCCGCTGGGGACAAGTCAGCATATCCTGGGAGCTGTGGGGGCGCTCCAGTTTGACGTGACTTCCGAACGCCTGAAGAGCGAATACGGTGCCGACACGGTCTACGAACCGGTGCAATGCGTGACCGTTCGCTGGGTGCAATGCAAGGATCAAAAACGCCTCAAAGAGTTCACGGAGCACAACGGCAGACAGCTGGCCCACGATGCCGAAGGGCACTTGGCCTATTTGGCCCCGGATGAGTGGCGACTCGAAGACACCATGGAGCAATGGCCGGACGTCGCGTTCCATAAGACCCGGGAGCACAACTGATTAGTAACGTTCAAAAGTTGAGGTAAGTGAGAGTTTATGATCTTGGTAAGCCTGCAGGATGTCTGCGTGACCTTTGGCGGCCCGATCCTGCTCGATCGCGCATCCGTGAACATAGAGCAGGGCGAAAAAGTGTGCCTGATGGGCAGGAACGGCGCAGGCAAGACCACTTTTTTAAAAGTCATCAGCGGGGAGGTCATTGCAGATAGTGGTGAGGTGCACCGCCGGCAGGAAACCCGCGTGGCCTCTTTATCCCAGCAAGTCCCTCGAGCGCTCAGGGGAAGCGTTTTTGATGTGGTGGCCGGCGGTCTTGATCGCGCCGCCGGGCTTCTCGCGGACTATCACCGGTTGACGCAACGTATCACCCGCGAAGGCGGGGAGTCCCTCCTAAAGCAATTTGAGCGCCTGCAACAGGAACTGGAGGCGGCAGGCGGGTGGGAACTGCAACAGCGGGTGGAGTCGACACTGGGGCGCATGAAACTGGATGGCGATATCCCCTTTGAAACCCTTTCAGCCGGTTTGAAACGCCGGGTCTTGCTGGCCCGAGCCCTCCTTCCCGAGCCCGACCTGTTGCTTCTGGATGAACCCACCAACCACCTTGACATTGATGCGATCACCTGGCTGGAGGACTTCCTTGCAGGTTATGAGGGAGCCCTGCTGCTGGTAACCCACGACCGGTTCCTTTTGCGCAGAACCGCGACTCGAATCCTGGAGCTGGACCGAGGCCGGCTTATAGACTGGGCCTGCGGCTACGCCACCTTCCTGGAACGAAGAGACGCCCTTGTCGAGACAGACGCCAAAAAGCGGGCGGTTTTTGATAAAAAACTGGCAGCCGAGGAGGCCTGGCTGCGACACGGCTTAAAGGCCCGAAGAGCCCGAAATGAAGGCCGGGTGCGGGCCCTGAAAGAGATGCGGGAGCGGCGGCGGGCAAGGCTCGATCGACCGGGAGCGGTGCAGCTACAGGCCCAGGAGGCGGAGCGTTCCGGAAAGCTCGTCCTCGAAGCGCAAAACGTCAGCCATGGATTCGATGACCGGCCCCTCATCAGGAATTTCTCCACCACCATCCTCCGGGGAGACAAGGTCGGTCTGGTGGGGCCCAACGGTTCGGGGAAGACGACCCTGCTGCGTATCCTCCTTGGCGAGGAGGAACCTCAACAAGGAAGGGTGCGCCGGGGAATGCGGCTGCAGGTTGCGTATTTTGATCAGCTCCGCGCCCGGCTCGACGATCAAAAAAGCCTCCGGGATAATGTTTCCGACGGCAACGACACAGTGATGATGAATGGCAAACCCCGTCACATTATCGGCTATCTCAAGGATTTCCTCTTCGCCCCGGAACAGGCCCGAAGCCCAATCCGTTTGCTCTCCGGTGGCGAGAGAAATCGCCTGGCCCTGGCCCGCCTCTTTGCCAGGCCCGCCAATGTCCTGGTGCTGGACGAACCGACCAACGACCTGGACGTGGAAACCATGGAATTGGTGGAAGACTTGCTGGTCGGCTACCAGGGAACGGTTCTGCTGGTGAGCCACGATCGGGCCTTTTTGAATAACGTGGTAACCAGCATCCTGGCTTTTGAAGGGAACGGTCAGATCCGAGAATATGTGGGCGGATACGATGACTGGCTTTCGAAACGCCCCACCCCGCCCCCGCCGGATGCACGATCAGGGCCTGCAAAAACCGTGAAATCGAGACCGCCGCGACAACAGGTGCGAAAGATAACGTTCAAAGAAAACCTGGAGCTGGAAGCGTTGCCCGAGCGGATCGAAAACCTGGAAGCGGAGCAGACCCGGTTGTATGCCCTCATGGCCGACCCGGCGTTTTACCGGGAGGAGGGATCAGCAATCGCCAGGACAAAGGCCCGGCTGGACGCCCTTGCCCGCGAATTGGAGGAGATCTATCGCCGTTGGGAGACCCTGGAAGCCCTGAGGGACCGCTGAGGGGCTCGGGACGATCCCCTCCGACCTCTGCACGTTCTCCTCGGCCCTCCCCCTTTTATGCACTATCCGCATTTATTTATTTGCTCTCACATACGCCTTAACCATTCTGATAATTTCTTTTCCGTATCGCTCCACAAAGCGAGGACCGACTCCTTGTACCATGTGCAGTTCATCAACGGATGTAGGCAGACCTGATGCCACATTGTTCAGAACCCTGTTGGTAAAGATACGAAAGGCAGGGATTCCCCGTTTTAAGGCCATGCCCCTTCGCCATTCTCTCAGCGTATCATACAGTTTTGGGTTTTCCAAAGCACCCGGTCCGGATCGTCTGGTCACTTTATGGGCGGTTGCTTTCTTCCGCACAGATCGAATGGTGCGTTTCGTTTTTTGGGCTCCGCTCCGGAATGGTATGGCTATAGAGTGAATATCTTCAGAATCAAAAGCATATCCGTCCTGTGTAAGCTCCGCTCTTTGGTAATGGATTAGTTCCCCTTCCTTTTCAAACGTATGCTCGTGCAGGGTTATCAGATGAGCCCGCGCAAGGGACCTGAGAAGATTTTCAAAATCTGACCGGGGAAAAACAGAACCGGGGCAGGCACCACTGTAAAGCCTTCCGGTGCCAAGACCGTCGGCACACTTCAGCGCAGACAGCACGTCTGATATGATCCTGTGCTCCTGTCCGTCCGGTTTGCGAGACAATGATGCAATACAGTTTTCAGGGGCGCAGAAATCGCACAGCTTGCATTGCCCGCCATTGTCTTCGCGGTCACCAAAATGCCGGACCAGGTAAAGCATGCGGCAGGAATAAGACCCGGCAAAGCGGGACATCTCATCAATCTGGCTGAGCCTGTGGTCGCTCTGGGTTTTGTAGGAGATATGCCACCGGTTATGCCCCCGGCGCACCGTCTCATCCGGATCAACCAGCGCACCTCCATGAATCCAGAGTTTTTCCAGGGCAATGTCAAACTCCTCTTGCTCCATACGCAGTTCATCACGCACCCTTTCAAGGGGGTTTTTATGCTCGGTAAGCTGATTATAGATCCGCTTCAGGATGGTTTCCGGGGGGTAGCTTTTCTCGTGGAAGAACTGGTGTATACGCCGGTCGCCATAGGAGTGGAGAAGAATCGCGCGGGAGGGTTTACCATCACGTCCTGCGCGACCGATTTCCTGATAGTATGCCTCCAGACTTCCGGGCAAAGCAGTATGGATCACGGTCCGTATATCCGGTTTATCAATGCCCATGCCGAATGCAATGGTTGCAACAATCACATCCAGTTCCCCTGAAAAAAAAGACGTCTGGACCTTATCTCTCACTTCTGCCGACAAGCCTGCATGGTAGGGGGCCACAGAAAGCATATTCTCAAGTGCATGAGCCAGGTCTTCGGTCTTTTGTCTTGTAGGGGCGTAGATAATGGCCGGCCTGGATTCCTTTTCCCTAAGGATCTCGGCGACCTTTTCGGACCTTTCCGATGGCAGGAGTTCCGCTACCTCAATGGCGATGTTTTCCCTCCTGAACCCGTGGATGCACATCTCCGCCCCCTGTATCCCGAGCTGCTGGATGATGTCTTCTTGGACCCGTGGTGTGGCTGTTGCCGTCAAGGCGATGACCGGTGCGGGGCGGAGGATGGGGAGTCTTTCGCCCAGCAGCCGGTAGTCGGGCCTGAAATCATGACCCCACTGGGATATGCAGTGGGCCTCATCTACTGCAATAAGGACCGGTTTGCGTCGGGCAAGCATCTCAGGAAAACCCGGAACCGCCAGCCGCTCAGGAGCAATAAAGAGGAAATCCAGCTTCCCATCAAGATACTCGTTGCAGACCTGGCGCGACTGAAGACGAGTTCGGCCGGAATGTATTCGTTCCGCTGCAAGTCCTTGCTCCCTCAAGCCCGCGGCCTGATCCTCCATTAAGGCGATAAGGGGGCTGACCACAAGGGTTGTTCCGCTGCGAGCAATTCCGGGGAGTTGATAGCATAATGACTTTCCGGAGCCTGTAGGCATAACCAGGAGGAGATCACTGCCCAGGGTGACCGATTCACAGACCTTTTGCTGATAGGGACGAAAGGAATCAAAATGAAAGACTTCCTGTAAAATGCTTTTTACGCTGCCGGAGACATTCTCTTTATGCGTTTTCTTGTGACCTTTCCTACCGGCTTGTTCCCGCCCGCCACCATGGGCTTTTATGGTTTCACCAGAGACGTGATCCGTTTCCCCGATTCGTTCCGATGCAGAATCAGGTCCAAAATAGTCGTCATCTGAATGGGGTGGGGGCTCATCATAGGCAGGCAAGCCTGGAGGTTTTTCAGAACTTTGATAATCCGTCATTTCTTTTCTACATAAGAATATATTAACGGTTAACGGGTGACCCCTTTACAGTACAGACGCCCACGACTAGCGTCTCTCTCGGGGCCCTCTGCGACTCCCCTTCGACTCGTTCTTGAGCGGCAGGCGCGGCTCGCCGCCACCGCGGGGGAGGATAGTCTTGTCCTCCGAAGCGACCCATACAAAACGTGACTGCGATTTACTCCCCTTGTAGGCGGAAACCCGGAAACGGCGCACATGGAAGCTGCAACTCATCAAGAGCTGCTCGAATTTCTTACTCGGCTCAGCCGACCATAAAGCCAGACACCCCTGTTCGCGCAGCGCGCGGCGACAGGCCCGAATTCCTTCACGACCGTACAGACGGCGGTTCCCTGAATCTGTCATCACGCCGGGACCATTATCGATATCCAGCAGGATCGCATCGAATCTGCTCTTGGAACGTGAGATAAGCTCGACGATATCGCCCGTCTTAAGGTCAACTCGTTGGTCCCCCAGCGGCTGGCCGTTGAGTTCCCCGAGGAACTCACGATTCCATTCGACTACAGCACCCAACAGTTCGCCCACCACCACTTGGGCGTGGGGGCTGAGCATATCGAGAGCCTGGCGCAAGGTATAGCCCATACCCAAGCCTCCGATGAGTATGCTGGGAGCCTTGCGACCAGCCAGATGCGCACAACCCAGCCGCGCCAGCTCCAGTTCCGACTCATGTTGGCGACTGTGCATCAAATCCTGACCGTTGATCATGATCGAGAAATCACGGCCATGCTGATAAAGCACCATCTCGCCTCCGTCCGGGGTCCGGGCTGTAGCTATTCTTACTCTCGGTTTCATGGTGGCGTCCTAGTGGTGACAAGTGGCAACTGGCAGAGATACCGGAGTCGCGTTCCGGTTGTTGGTAGCCATACATATTCCGTATTCGGGGACATGATACTTAATCATTCACTGTTCCTGAGTTTCCATGTTTGTTTTCGGACAGGGGGCAATTCAATCACCATACATTTTAGTATTGTGTCCCCCGAATTTGAATGGCTCATTAAGTCCGGATCAAGTATGAGATGTTTCCGAAATCACATGTACTGTCTGCTGCGGAAAAGGTATTTCGATATTGTTCTCGTCAAAAACTTCTTTGATTTTTCGGGTAAGCTCAAATCTTACAGGCCAGTAGTCTTCTTTCTTTACCCACGGGCGAACCACAAAGTTCACACTGGAATCGGCTAGCTCTGAAACAGCGATCTGAGAGGGCGGGTCGGGAAGTATCCTGGGCTCTTTGTTAATGATATCCGACATGACATCATAGGCCTTTTGGATGTCGGAGCTATACCCAATTCCAATCACAAGGTCTACCCTCCTGGTGTCATACGCTGTAACGTTCTTTATCACATCCCCGAAGTAAATTGAGTCAAGTCTGCTTTGGACTGTTAGGTAAGAGCGCCTCTGCCTTGCTTATTCGCCTTTTCAAGCTAGCATTAGTAAGGATGTCTTTTCTAATCTTTTCTATGGCACTGCTGACCGAGCTGTATTTGGAAATTGTGATTTATTTACTTTCTTACGGACGTTGACTCCCCCGGAAGCTGCTCACCATTTTATGGTTTTTTCAAATATATCTGGGGCGTTTTAAAGTTCTTTCATAATATTTCTCTATACCTTCATTTTTTATTATCTCGTTGATCCGCACCCAAGCGGTATGCAGATTTTCGTCAAAGTTGGTTCTGTTACAGGGGAACTCGTCACACTGGTAGCAGTAATCAATCTGTTTTTCCTGGTGACAACCGCGTACCCCACAGTTTTTAAACATTTTACACTGCTCGTTACGGCATCCCTTGCAGTTTTCCGAAGCAAAGTAATCCAGTATTTCCTTGAAATCAGGATATTTCTTAAAAACCGGATCACCCAGCAGGGTTTCATATCGTTTGGCATAGATGTCGAAATTCCCTAGTTTTTCTTTGAGTTTCAGACTGTACCGGCGGATATCTCCGTCCACATGGGCAAAGCATTTTTCACAGCTCAGTCCGCAGGGGGCCAATGACGCCTTAATTTGTTCATAAGTCATATCTTGTCTCCTTTGTTAAAAATAAAACACCTAACACTGAGCTCATTTGCCGCCCGGCCAACGCATCGAGTCTTCCTCGCCAACGTCACTGCCGATAGCCAAGTTGCCGCTGAATTCGCGTGCGATAGGGCGGTCAGATGCAGCGACGGGTTGGGCGGAGACGTACCTTGTAGCCACCAATCCGGTCCGGTCGCTTGACAATCAGGCGGAAGTCCCTTCCGGGCGCGGGACGGTCGTTACTGACGGCTTCTTCTTTGGTCGCATGCCGAAGAAGAAACGCACGATGTTGAAGCGCCTGACGAACAGTTCGTACAGGATCATGATCAAGGGGAAGGAGACCACGGCGATGATCAGGAGCTTGATCAGGATGCCCATGTCCCAGCGTATAACGTACCAGCCGACGCAAAGGATAATCGTCTGGTGGAACAGGTAGAAAGGCAGAACCGCCTCGTTACCGTAGACCAGGGATTTATTGTTCGTGTTTAGGTACCTGACTCCAATGCTCAGAACAAATACAACCGCGCTCCAACTCGTAATGCTCCACGCGATTTGAAAGAACACGAATACCAACGAGAAAGGTTCTTTACCCGGGTATGGGTCATAGCCAAGCACCAACACTAATAGACTTACTCCGGCAAGGCCGACGATCCACAGCACCAGGCAGATCCACCCATGCCTCCTAACGCTCACTGTAAAGCGTTTATCAGCCGCCATCATGTAGCCTATTACAAAGAAGATCGCGTACCAGAGAAGATCCGCCCAGCTATACCAACCTTTGAAAACCGCCCGGAATCCGATGAACGCCAGGGACAGCGGTATCACGAAGAGGAATATCCCGCCTCGGCTATCACACCATCCGGAGAGTCTCGCGACCAAGCGTTGCCCCTGTTCTGATTTCAAATAGAGCAACAGTGGGAGGCTCAGCAGCGAGATGAGAAAGAGGTACTGGAGAAACCACAAATGTCCGGAAAACGGAATGGGCAGCAGAGTACCGGGCGACTGCGTAATACTGGGTAGGTTGAAACGGGCCAAGTAGCGCGGGATGAACTGCCAGAAGTTGCCGCTATACCCCGAATTGGTAAACAGTTCGAAGTAGAACTGGACCGGCAATAGGACTAAGAGACCCACGGTATAGAGGGGGATGAGAAGCCGCTTGACCCGCTCCCACACATACGCCCCGGCGCGCCTGGACCCAAGCGAGTACCAGGTCCCAACTCCTGACAACAGGAAGAAGAGCTCCATGACCCAGGCCCAAATCAAACCACGCATCGACACGAAGAGCAGCTCGCTTTGCTCCGTGTTCTTCAAATGCCACCCTTCTGGATCGAAGAAGCGGGTACAGTGGAAAAGGAAGACGGCCAGCATGGCGATAATCCTCAGCCAATCGACGTCATATCTTCGTTCTTGCATGATTTTGCTTCCTTTTGATTGGCGGAATGCTAGTTTTCCCTCGGCAATCCGTCCGCCGCCCAACAATTACTATACAGAATTAATTCTGTTTAACGCCATATATTTCAGCTTTTACAGAATTAATGAAGCGGCACGCCCCTAAGAAACCAAGTAGCTAATTCCAACAACTGACAATTGTTCACCCGAGCAATTACCTCGCCCTTCTCCACGCTGACAATTTAGAATCTTAAGGGCGCGAAACCCATGAGGGTCAGACCTACACTTTTTACATTTTGGTTTTATTCTCTAGAGTCATTGCAATTTTGTCAAATGTGTAGGTCTGACCCTGTTGTTTTGCTTTTCTTCTTTAGAATTATTCCACCTAGTCAACAACGTCCCATGTTTCTTCCCATCCTGAGAATAGGCGAAATGTGAGCGACGCCTGGAGGGAGATTGAGAATCCCGTAAAGTTATAATCTTATGTACGTCTCCGATTTCTTCATTAAATTACATTTTCATGTCCGCATTTTTCACAGACATATGCTCGACGTTGCTCTGAATCAAGATGAGCAACAATTTTATTCTCTTCAAATCCTATAATTTTTATTAATGATCCAACCTTTGTACTAGCACCAACAACGACTGGAATATCCTTATCTTGGAATCGACCGAATTCGGGTGAGACGAGTTCCCCGCTATCCCCTAATCTTAATTTCACCCATTCGACTTCACTCCAGAAAAATTTAAAAAGCAAACCAGGGCCTTTAAGCTTTTTAAATTGTCCTAAAGCAATGACCGCAAATCGCTCCTGATCAGCGGTAACTTTTATGCTGCGAGAGAGAATAATTACAATGATCAATGTGATAATTATGTATGGTATCATTTTTTACGATTCATTATGGTTTTTAACGTGCTGCTCAGATGCGAGCCGTAGCGAGTCAGCTGCAGCAGCGTGGTTGGGCGGTTTAGTGCTGTTTCGCATTCAGACTCATTCGAGCTTAGCCCCTCTCTCCGCCAATAGCTCACCCAGTATGGATCTGTGACAGCGTGCTTCGTTCTCGCAGTAACAGCCTACAGAGAAGTTTGCGTTGTGAGATAGCGCAGCAAGCAGATCAAGAATTCTGCTTGTATCAGGTTCTGCCATCTCGGCGCGATATTTCCTAACAAATGTGGCCCAGTCTTTCTCGGATTCAGCAACCCTCCCCAGTTTCATGAGTTCTGAGGTTGGAGCTACCTTTGGAAGCCACACGTCATACCAATTTTTCGATGCGTACTCGCTCTTGGGTACGCCACGTGGTGGACGCCTCACCGTCCCGATGCGCGGACCTTCTCCCCTGGACCTTTTGGTTCCGAGACGCAGAATTCGAATTGTCATGATATGCCTCTCCCTCTGGCTGGAGTTTTAGCGTGTAACGCCCAATGCTGTAACTCACCTGCGAAAAACCGCCACGCGGTTTTTTGTCAGGTGGAGCGACTTGTTAGCTATATTCTCCAACAAATGTCTCTCTAGTTTGACAACCAAGCCTCTGCTTCTTCTTTTTGATCCCTATTAAAAGCTTTAATTTCAAGACTTGGGTATAAAACCCCCTCTAACTCACTTACCTTTTTTAACCATGTTTTGTCAGCTAAGACTGCTGCTCGGTCGAACTTTTTCAATAGTCCCAGCATTGAAGGAAGGCGGGAGAACTCAATTGCAATTGCACCTAGTGACGGCAAATGAAAGTCAATTACTTCGTATAGCATTTTGCCATTTTGAATATCCTTAGATTTATCGACAAGTTCATCTAAGGCGATCTTCATTTCCTCAGCGTTTAACGTTCCGCTCATCTCAATATCTAAACGATTCATGCCTTTTTTTATCACTTTAAACATAAGCACTCCTATGAATGAGCGACTTGGATAGCTAACTTTGAAATAGGTCGCCTAATCGATGGGGACGTCCGTAACAAAGTAAATAAATCACAAAATAGAAAAAGTTGTTTACTTTTTTACGGACGTCCCGCTTCACGATTTCACAGTGGGTCTTTGTTTCAGAAAAAGTCAACCAATTTGTGTTTAAGCACCTCAAAGTGAGAGCTGATGTTTTCAACGATATCATTCATTACTTCGCCTGCACTTTTTACTTCATTTATCAATCCAGCTACCTGCCCACAACAAACCTCGGCTTCATCTGCTTTACCAAGGCTCTGAGCATGATATTGGGAGTGCTCGTTTATATAATTCTCGAGCTCTTCAGAACTTGCCCCGGCTGCTTTCATCTCCATATATGTTTTCGTAAAGGTGTTAACCAAATCCCTCGCAAGCATTAGTTGCTTTGGTACTGATGTGGTGCAGGCTTCCTGACCTCTGACAATTGCTTCTTTTACTCGGTGGTGACTTTCCGATTCTCGGGTTACCATAAATCGCGTCCCCATATAGATGCCGTCTGCACCCAGTGCCATTGCGGCAATAACACCTCGCGCATCTCCAATGCCTCCGCCTGTGATCACCGGTATGTGCACGTTATCTGCGACCATAGGTGTCAGAATCAAGGTTGTTAGCTCGGTGAAACCTTTGTGCCCACCGGCCTCATATCCCTCGCAGATAACTGCATCTACGCCAGCTTCTTCAGCCTTTTTCCCGTGTTGCGCAGTAGAAATCGCATGGAGTACTTTGATATTGGCATCCTTGAGTACTCCGGTGTAAATATCGGGCCTGCCAACTGATACAATCGCCACCGGAACCGCCTCTTCAATTACGACATTTACAACTTCTTTTGAGAATTCTAGCGCCTCCCCAAATCCTGCAACAATATTTACAGCAAAAGGTGCCGGTGTGAGACTTCTTACCTTTCTTATCTGATCCCGCATCCTTTTACCGGTGAGCTCAATGTCTGAAGTGATATCCTTGGCACCGGAATTGGGACCTAAGGTTCCAAGCCCGCCGGCATTAGATACGGCTGCAACGAGATCAGCACCGCTTACCCAGTTCATGGGCGCTTGAATGACAGGGTACCTTATACCCAATAGCTCACAGACGCGATTTCGACCCATCTTTTCCTCTTATTCATCAATCGGATTAATTAATGTTTTTCCAGAAGGTATTTGGCCATCCTTTGCTATGGTAAGGTTAAGTCAAGCTCGACCATTTACACCATGTCCAGTATTTGTGAGGAAAAGGGGACATGATACTTAATTATCCATGTTTCCACATTTGCTTTCCGAAAGTGGGCGATTCAACGACCATGCATTTTAGTATTGTGTCCCCGGAATTCACCCGCCCAGCTTCACCAGCCCGATTCGGCGTAGCCGGTGAGGGTCTGCGTGAAAGCTGTTGTTATGAGGTCGAACCCTTCAAATTTTTGTTAAAAGCTCCTTTGAACGCTTTACGATTCCTTCATAAGTTCCAGGCCCGATAGCTGCCGAAGAACCATCTCCCTCCTTTTCTGAATTTCTATGACTTTCAATCAGTGACAGAAGCGCGCTTGCTTCAAGATAAAAGTTGATTATCCCTTGGCGCGTCTCCGAATTTGAAGCAGAAATGAATCTCTCACGATCTTGGGAATAGCTTTTGACGATATGACCTGCAAGTGTTTCGACAGTTGAAGAATCCCAAAATTTCTTCTGCCCTGCATTTTCACATGCCCCAATAAATGCCTCAATCTCTGTACGGATCAAGTCTAGAATAGCTTTCTTTTTCCTTTTCTCCTTGATTATACTGAAAATAACATTTCCCGAAATTCCAAGGAGAAAGCCAAGTATTAGAATCAGTATCTTTGTTATTAAATCACCCATTGTTTTTTGAGATTGCAGGGCATGTTAGCCCATTCAGTCTTATTAAATTTACCTCATAACATCTTGGATCAGCTGCACAAAAAGCCGTTTAAAGCATTTCGAGTTTGCACAAAATCCCGCCGGCTTTTTGTGTCAGCCTGAATCCTGTTGTTAGTCGCCAGGCTTTGGAGGCTTATTATATCCTTTGTCACCGAATGGAGATAGTTTCTCAATCCAAAGCTCTTCAAGGACATGAAGATCTTCAGCAGGGTCATAAGTTGGATCATCTCTCGGTTCAAGGAGCTCCAGTTCTTTGAATTCAAACATCTCAGGACCAAATTGTTGCCATTCTTTCTGTAGAACTATACTACGGTGACTGCCCATCTTCAGCTCAGCCTTAAAACGATTTAGTATTGCTGGTAGATTAACACTCGAGCCGATTAGCATC
>DATKZQ010000204.1:0-3858 GCA_035527895.1 Desulfatiglandales bacterium | reverse complement strand
TGGGCTGTCTGCTGCTCCCGGAAGGTGCGATTCGGGCTGCGTTCAGCACTCGCTGCAACACAGCCTCGGCGATGGGCCCCGGCTTGAATGACCTGACGGAGCGACGGGTGGCGATCACATCGTAAAAATCCACTGCTTGTGTCTCCTTCTTTCAGGTTAATTGTTACAGTGCTATTCATACTGTTTCTGAAATAATCGAGGGGTGTCAAGCGAAAAAATTCGCACAGACACACTGTCTTGACAATGACTGTGCCGCTCAGTAGAATTGTAACTAAATGAAAAAAGGAGCTGCGAAAGGCAGCGGACTAGTGCTTGAGACGTTTTTTCCCGAATATGCTTTCTCTGCACGGGGCTGCGCGCAGAGAATGAGTCACCTCCCCTTCATGCCCCGTTTCTTGGTAATCAGCGAGCACCACGAGGTCTGATAGACATCTTCCAAGCGCTTTCATATAGCAAGGCTTTCTAACCATGCGTCTCTGTTCCGCCCTTTGAATTGAAAAAAGACCTGGTGTCTTTCACAAAACGGAGTGTACAAAATGGAGATTACCCGCCGGGATTTCATCAAAAAAACAGCCGTGTTGGGCACCTCATTGCTCGTCTCTCCCATTTCCCTTTACGCCCAGCAGAAGAAGCAGGAGCGCTGGCATCCGGCCTATGAAGCATTGGAGACAGAGGGTAAGCTGGCCGAGAGAATCGAGCAGGCCTACTCGATTTTCGAGAATTGCCAGCTCTGCCCACGACAGTGCGGGGTTAATCGGAAAAAGGGCGAGAGGGGTTTCTGCAGGGCTCCGGTCAGACCGGTGGTTTTCGGTGCTCATCCCCATTTCGGCGAGGAGATATCGCTGGTAGGTGACCATGGTTCGGGTACCATCTTCTTCTCCAACTGCAACCTCCGGTGCGTCTTCTGCCAAAACTGGCCTATCTCCCATGAAGGGAGAGGAAAGGAAATCAAAGACGAAGACCTTGCCGACATGATGATCGGCCTCCAGGGCATTGGCTGCCACAATATTAACCTGGTCACCCCCACCCACGTCATGCCCAACATCCTCAACGCCACGCGCATCGCCCTGAAGAAGGGACTGCGCATCCCCCTGGTGTACAACACCAGCGGCTACGAGCGCTTGGAGATCGTCAGACTCCTGGACGGCATCGTTGACATATATCTGCCCGACATGAAATACATGGATGCCGATGAGGCGGCCACGTATTCGGCAGGGGCCTCAGACTATCCCGAACATGCAAAAAAGGCTATCATTGAGATGAACCGGCAGGTTGGGTCCCACCTGACCGATAAACACGGAATAGCCCTGCGCGGGCTCATGATCCGACACCTGGTCATGCCCAACAGGGTAGCCGGTACGGAGAAATTCGTCAGGTGGGTTGCCGAGGCCCTCTCTAAGTCTACCTATGTTAACATCATGCCTCAATACCGGGTAGACTATAAGGCCTTTGAATATCCAAGGATC
The DNA here is from genome assembly GCA_035527895.1 of Desulfatiglandales bacterium. GTDB lineage: Bacteria > Desulfobacterota > DSM-4660 > Desulfatiglandales > B25-G16 > JADFWK01. The sequence goes on along the minus strand of DATKZQ010000204.1, from coordinate 2,392 downwards.
TCACGGGGCATCACGGTGCAGGAGTTCTTGGAAGCGATGGGGTGGGCCGAACAGCACGGCTTGTCCAACCTTGACCCTCATTCCGTGACAGTCAGGGATCTGTACGCACGCCGCTTATCAAGCTAAATCAACGAGGGAGCGGGCGTGAGAGTATCCCTCATGCCCAAAGACCCGAAATAGGGTTTCCGCAATACGCGCACGTTCCTTCCCTCAGATGTGTCCCTGCTATCATGTACCCTGTCCTCTGGATCACCACTCGCCCGCACCGGGGGCAATACGTGTTCCAAGCTTCGTGACCCGGCACCCTCCCGATATAGACGTAGTTAAGACCGATGGACAAAGCCAGGGCCCGGGCCCTCTCCAGCGTAGAGATGGGCGTTGCCGGGAGACGTCTGAGTTTGTGTAAGGGATAGAACCGAGAGAAATGGATCGGGGTATCTGCACCCAGCGCTCCCTTTATCCACAGGCACATCTCCTTCACCATGGAAAGCTCATCATTCTTTGTGGGAATCACCAGGTTTGTGATCTCCACGTGGATTCCCTCCTCTTTCAGAACCTTCAAGGCGGCGAGTACCGGGGCCAGCTGGCCGTTGCACAATTCACGATAAAATGTCTCCGAAAATCCCTTCAGGTCAATCTGTGCCGCATCCAACACCGTGCAGAGATCTCGCAGCGGCCCCTCATTGATAAAGCCATTTGAGTGAATAACATTCAGAAGGCCCGCCTGCCGTGCGGCGGAGGCAACGTCCACCATGTATTCATAAAAGATTGTGGGCTCTGCATACGTGTACGCTATTGAATGGGCCCCGGCCTCTTTGGCCCTCTTCACCACAATCTCGGGCGGCATCCCGTAGCCGTAAACCTCCTCCGGAAAGGCCTGGGAGATTTCCCAATTCTCGCAAAACATACACTGAAAACTGCATCCCGCCGTTGACACCGACAATGTCCTGGTGCCGGGAAGGACATGGAAAAAGGGCTCCCTTTCGATGGGGTACGGTTCGATGACGCATGGATTTCCATAAACAAGGCTGTACAACCGCCCTTCCCGATTCTCTCGTACCCTGCAATATCCCCTTTCTCCCTTTGAAACAAGGCAACGCCTCGGGCAGAGTTCACATTGGACCTCTCCTCCCCCACGTGGCGTATAGTACGGAGAGAGCTTTGTCTTGATAAGCCCTTTCTTGGCCATCTGTGCCTGAAGGGTTCCGGGGGCACCGATGAGGTGAGCGAGACAAAGGCCACAAAAACTCCTTGCGCAGAACTTCAAGAAGTCCCGCCTCATAAGGCTTTGTCCGTGAATGCCTTTATTCTTGTTTTCGGCTTCCCTTTCTGTTGCGTTCGAATCATGCATGAGCCCATCGCCCATTGGATTTGCTCGCTAAAGCCACCGCGGCTCCCCGGAAATCGAATACCCGTGCTGCGCTAATTCGTCCATTATCTTGTCAATGCTCGTCTTTGTATCATCAAACGTTATCGTCACTGTATAGGATGCTACTTCTATGTTGTATTCCACTACCCCGGCCAGGCTCTCTAGGATAGACCTTATCCCTTTTGTGGGCCCACCTCAGCCGCCCCCGGAAAGGTTGTAGATCGTCAGCTGCGCAGTCTTGCCTGAGGTCGCCCCTACGGCAAGATTGGATGTGAACGTCAGAAAAAGCACTGCGATTACCAAAACTAAAACGATGTTTCTGTATTTCATGATACCATCCTCTTACAGTACATTGATATACATAGTTTAAGCGCCACAGCCCTGAATATGCAATAAAAACTCCACCTCAGGCCTTACTAAACGACCACCTTTTCAAGGGCTGGCTTGAATGGTGACCCTAAAAGTGCTTGCGCATATCTCTCGCCCCGTTAAGCATGCTTCGCCCCAATGGAATAAGCAACGCATTCCATAGGGCAAGCATCTAACGGGACAGGCGGGCGAGAGAATATGAACACGTCTTTTCCCGAGGAGAGTTTAACTTGATAATTCCCTGCAGCTTGCTGCAGGGTTACCACATAGTGCCTCCCCCTTGATGGGGGAGGTTAGGTGGGGGTGATAAAATGTTTGGTCACCCTCCCCTTTATCCCCTCCCATTAAGGGAGGGGGCTTTGCCATTGGATACCCTGCAGCTTGCTGCAGGGTGGTTCACCGACAACATCCCACACAGGGGGAGGTTTTGGAAAATGCTCAAGAGTCCTCTGGGTGGGAAAAGACTACTCCGCTTACTATAGAGCCTTATAGGGACTCTCGCGTTATCAAACAGTTCCCGGTTCCACCTTTCCGGTCTCAATGGTGCTCATTTTCCTCTCACCCGAGAACAGGCAGAGCAACACCACGAATAGACCGACAAACACGGAGATGAGCAGTATGTCTTGAAAGGCGAGCGGTATCGACAAACGAGCC
>DATKZQ010000203.1:0-14246 GCA_035527895.1 Desulfatiglandales bacterium | reverse complement strand
ACGGCATGGTGGGAAGCCTTTGATAGAGATGGCCCAGTTGGATGGTTAACGTATCAGCCTAACCTTTAGTCTGCAACACAGTTAATCGTCAACCTTTCAACCAACCAAATGGCCCGTAGATCGGCTGTGATCTACGGGCCTATTTCTAACCTGCCACACCTTCAAGCATGTCTATACTTTGGGTTCCTTCCACCAGGGATAGAAATCCGGCATGTCGGCTGAGACACTCATGGTAAACGTGGGCGGCCGCTTCTCCAGGAAGCTTTGAATGCCCTCATACGCATCCCTCTGACGGCCTGCCCAGTAAAAACAGCGTGAGTCTATGAGGTGAACGGACTGGGGATCATCCTCCGTGAGCCCGTGCCACAGAAGTGCCTTGCTGAGTGCCACCGATACAGGGGCAGCATTTTCCACAATCTCCTCTGCGATGCTCATCGCCTTTAAGAGCACCTGCTCCCGTGGAACGACGTAATTAAAAAGCCCCGAGGCGGCTTCTTCTGCCGCACGAAATACCCGCCCCGTATATACAAGCTCCGCCGCTTTCGAGACGCCAACAATGCGCGGCAAAAACCATGAGGAGCATGCCTCTGGAACAACGCCACGCCGTGTAAACACGAACCCTATCTTAGCGTCTTCCGCGACAATCCGGATATCCATGGGCAGTGTCATGGTAATGCCCACCCCCACCGCATGTCCGTTAATTGCTGCGATAACCGGCTTTCGGCACCTGAAGATAGAGAGTGAAATCTGCCCCCCACCGTCGCGATGCCCGCTGATGGAGACGTTTCGACCATCCTGGTCGGACCGGTCAAAACTCGAGCCGCCGGAGGAAAGGTCCGTACCAGCACAAAATGCCTTACCTGCGCCCGTCACCACAACCGCTCGAACCGAATCATTCCGATCGGCATCTTCGAAAAGGCCAATCAACTCCCTGCGCATGGTGGGAGTCACGGCATTCATTTCATCCGGACGATTCAGCGTAACGATAGCAATACTGTTTTCGATTCCATAGTGGGTCTGGATAAGATCCATAGCAACACCTCTCTTCCTTTATCCGAAATCCTAGGGTCATTCTCCAGTCGTTGAATTGCGGCACCCGGCCTTATGCATGTATCAACAGCCCAAGGTTGGTTTCTCTTCCTGGCCGGGCAATGCCCTCGGAAGCACCCAACCTTACACATGGCAGATAAGCCGTGTCTTATCGGTAACAGAACGCTGGCTGAATGGCAAAACAATAATGAAGAATCCACACCCGGAGGACGTGGCTTTGTTTGAAGCCCCTTGGAAGGGGGCCAAAAGCCAGTCCTCAGATCCCGGGATTGTTGGAGTAATGGTCTGGAATTGAGAACATCCACTACTCCAGCATTCTGCTTGAAACTATCATGGTATGTTTTTCTGAGACCTCTATTGATTCAATGGAGAAAGTCATGCTAGAATTCCTTGAAAGACGATAGTAAACAAAAGGGAGGACCCAAGATGTCACTCATCACGATCACCAGCGGCATTGGCTGCGGCGAGATGCGTATCGCCCGACAGGTTGCCGACGGGCTCGAACTGGAATTGTATGACGATCAGAGGCTCCAGGAAAAGGCCGTTGAGATGGGGCTTTCATTGGAAGACCTGAAGGGGTTCGATGAAAAGGCCCCTGGATTATTCAATCGCCTGTTGCGGCGCAAACCCGAAGTATACCTTGATGTACTGGAGGCACTTATCTACGAGATAGCCCACCAGGGTGAGGGTATCTTATCCGGACACGGCGCTCAGTTATTGCTCCGCGACTTCGAATGCGCCCTGCAGGTGCGTATCTATTCCTCCGAATCTTCCCGTATCAAATATCTCATGGACCACCAGAACATGGGCCATGAGGCTGCGGAGAAAATGATACACAAGACCGACAACGAACGGAGCGGCTTCTTCCAATTCGCCTATCACATGGACTGGGATGATCCCTCGCTCTACGACCTGATCATCAACCGGGACAAATTGGGCGAGGATTCGGCGGCAAAACTCATCATTGAGGTAGCCCAATCGGAGGCCATAGCGGCATGCAGCCTGTCTGCCCTGGACTCCATGGAGCGGATGTCTCTGGTCAAAAAGGTTCAGGCGGCAATCCTCAAGAAGAATATCAGCCCCCTCGAATTCCATATCGAGGTTCCCGAAAAGGGGGTTGTTTACATAACCGGATCGATTAATCCCCTTGAATCCGTAAGCAATCTCCTTGGGGTCGTACGGAGCGTGCCGGGGGTCAAAGAGGTCAAATCCGAGATCGTTACGCCCGAAATGCACGACATCGGATAATATGATGTGGTAAGCTTGGCAAACAGATTAACTGCAGGCTCACTCGGTCAATAGCGACAGGTGGCTCATTAAGAGCAGAGGAGGATCCGACCTATGGCGAAACTCAAAGGAATACTGCCGCCAATCACAACACCTTTTGAAAACGGGGATATGTCCCTCGGAAGGCTCAGAGAGAATTTCGCAAAATGGAATAGAATCGATCTTTCCGGGTACTTAGTGCTCGGTTCCAACGGTGAGTCGGTCTACTTGAGTGAGAAGGAAAAACTATCTATTTTAGAGGCATCGAGGGACTCCATCCCGGCCTCAAAGATCATGCTCGTCGGGACGGGGCTCGAATCTACTCAGGAGACGATCCGGTTCACCAAGCAGGCAGCTCAAATTGGCGGGGATTATGCCCTCGTTGTTACCCCTTCTTACTATAAGGGGGCAATGAATTCACAGATCCTCTACCAACATTTTATTGCTGTAGCAGAATCGGCGCAGATAGGCATTCTGATCTACAATGTCCCAAAATTCACCGGCATCAACATGGAGCCGGAACTGGTTGCCAGGCTCTCTGAGCACCCCAACATCGTCGGCGTCAAAGACAGCTCGGGGAACATTGGGCAATTGAGTGAGATTGTGCATCTGTCTGAAGAGGGATTTGCCGTGTTCGTGGGTTCGGCTCCTGTGCTCTTTCCCGCTCTGTGCGTCGGTGCCGTGGGCGGGATCCTGGCTGCGGCGAACGTGGCCCCGCAGGAGTTCAGCCAGATCCAACACCTCTACGAAAAAGGGCAATTCGACAAAGCAAGGGAACTGCAACGTTTCCTTACGCCTCTCTCAAAGGCGGTCACTGTTACCTACGGCATCGGCGGTTTGAAGGCGGCAATGGATTGTGCGGGCTATTTCGGCGGAGACCCTCGCCCGCCGCTGCAAAGACCTGGCAAAGAAGGTGAAGATGAACTGAAGCACTTGGTATTGCAACTAAGAAACCGAGCCGGTACTTGAGAGCCTGATAAGCTGTTATCCTTCTGGAACATCCCTATCAGCGCTCAAGAGAAGAACAGTCCGAGCCTATCCTTCAATGCTTTGAGGCCATTGTGCCCCCCTTGTTTATCGTTACTTCGAGACGCCAAGTTCTCTTTTTGGTTACCCCACACGCAAAGAGGACACTAAGGGAGCGCAGCTCTGCACCCGACACGTTCACGGTTTTCTCTAAACACGGTTGACTTTCTTCTGCTTTCGAAATAGAAGTTGACGCCAAGCAAGGATATCCTCGCTCACAGGATCGGAGCTAATATGCATTCACTAGCTGAGATATTGGAATCCAGAAATATCGCTGTGATCGGTGCCTCTCGGGATCCGCTGAAGCCCGGGGCGATGCTTCTGAGGCTCTTGAAGGATACCGGCTTCCAAGGCCAGGTTGCCGGTGTGAATCCCGAAGGAGGGATCCTCAACGGGATCCAGCTATACCGGGCTCTTGACGAGATACCATTTCCCGGAGATGGCTATCAAGGTCCTTGCTCACATGCTTCGGTATGCGAGCAAGATAAAGTAGGCTTGAGTGTTTACGACAAACCTGAGAGGATTTTTATCTCTTCCATAACCCTGCTCAGAAACCAGCGTGCCGAGCCCGCTGAAGTTCCATGAACGGCCTCGCCGAACTTGATCCGAACATGCGTCCGGATCCCCATGGGGGAATAATTGATCCCCACGGGAATGAAAGGGAGAGAAAAACGGGAAAGCATGAGCTTTACGATGCCTACTCGTCCAGGCCCCATCTTGTTTCTGTAATAGGTGCCCTCAGGGAACACTGCTACCCCTTCCCCTCTTCCCAGGCATTCGATCACGGCTTGTATCGACCGTCTGCTCTCAATGGGGCGCTGCCGATTCAAGGGAATGCCGCCGAGGGACCTCAAGAACCAATTGCTGAGTGGATTCTCGAACAGATCATATCGCGCAACATAGTAGACGGGTCTTGAGGCAGCCAAGCTGAGCAGGGGAATGTCCTCCCACCGCTGGTGTTTCGGCAGAAGGACAAAGGCGCTTTCCCGTGGAATGTTCTCCCTTCCGCTTGTTTCTATGCTAAAGATTGGCCGAAGCAAGATTCTGGCTGCGCATTTTGTGGGCCAGAAGACCCAGTTCTTCCTTTCACCCATTGTCATTGGCCCATGTTACTCGGTCTGAAAGGAGCGGTTTAGAGCCTCTGGGCTTGGCCGTCTGGTGTAAATTGATGAGCGCCTCGCCGCTTACTCCTTTACGGTGAAATGCTTCTCGTTACTCACCGATCCGCAGGGCAGCGTTACGGTGACGGGGCCAGATGTTGCAGATTCAGGCACCAAAACCAAAATCCTGCTATTCTTCCAGGTTACAATCTCGGCCTCCACGCCAGGGCTGAAGGTTACCTTGCCTGCCTCCTCTTTGAATCTCCTTCCTCGTATTCTTACCTCTTCACCTGGTTTGGCAGCATTCGGAACAATGGTATTTATATAGGGTTCAGGACAGGGTTCCTTTTGTTCCTGCGCAAGCGGGTAATCTGGGCCAACAAGGATAACCATGAGGAATACCAGCGCCAAGCAGAAGATAACCACAGAAGCGCCTTGTTGGCATCTGAGGTGGTTCATGTTGTCCTCCTTTTCGCTCCTGGCTAACCGTTCTATCTGCCGAAGCCTTAATGTTGCCCCTCACGAAACCAAGACCTTATTTAGTCCTCTTCCAGGGCGCTTTGGCTTTCTGAGTATTTCTGGGGAGCGTTTATGCTCACGCTAGCATAGGTATAAGTCGTTTGCCAAGAGATATGGGAGCTGCCCCCTAAATTCTTTAAACGGCTGATCTGTAGCACCAAAAGGATTTGAGCCTCGTTGCGATGTTGATTCTTGCGATAACCGGGATCCTGATTCCGGGTCATGCCCAATCACAGACGAAGGTCCATGAAACAAGACCCACACCCCTAACCTGACGATATAGCATCTATGTTCCATAAGCAAATGCTTGATGCGGAGCGCCAAAGTATTCTATAAGTAGTCCAACATGGCCAGCTTGCCGCAATATCATCCGCCAGGAGCCTTGCTTGCATTTCCCTAATAGGGTTCGAAACGGATTTTCTACCGTGGTTTACGAAAAGAGGCAAGAATGGTATTCTAACAACCAAATGGTTTTTCGCTAAGCCCCGGTCTTTTTAGAGCTTGCGTTGATGAAAAGAGCATATTCAAAAAAACCCTTATGGAAGCCCATACTTGCAGGCGGGATCCTGTTTCTTGTCGTTATTGGCCTGGGCGTTCTGCTTTATTGCTGGCACCTTTCGGTTCAAATCGAGAAGCGGTTTTCAGCACGGCGCTGGAGCATACCCTCCAAAGTGTTCTCCGATATCACGCTCCTTTATCCGGGACAAACCGTAAATCCCGTGCTTTTTCATGAAAAACTGCATAGGCTAGGATATCGAGAAGTCACACGGTTCACACAGCATGAGGGTGAATTGCGCATAGTGGGTTCAGCAGTCGAGCTTTTTCTTCATGACCTCCAGACTCCTTCGCTAAGGCGTGAGGGCTTCCCCGTCAGGATACTTCTATCTCAAAACCAGATTGAGTCGATCATTCGTTTGGACAACGGCATGTCTCTGCCCATCTTGGAGCTAGAACCTGAGGAGATCATGCTCTTTTTTGGCACCGAACGGGAGCAGCGGCAGCTGATTTCCATTGATCAAGCCCCTCGCCAACTCATCCATGCCGTACTCGCCGCTGAGGATGGCCGTTTTTATCAACACCATGGAGTAGATCTGCGGGGAGTGCTTCGTGCCCTATACACTAACCTGCGTCACGGAACCATACGCCAAGGTGGATCTACCATCACCCAGCAGTTGGCCAAGAACTACTTTCTTACCCCTGAGAGAACCCTCTCTCGCAAGTTCAAAGAGCTGCTCATGTCCTTGACCATGGAAGTCATGTACGAAAAGAACGAGATTCTGGAAATATATCTGAATGAAATCTACTTAGGGAACAAGGGCTCTGTCAGCATTAATGGTGTCGGCGAGGCATCATACTTTTACTTTGGCAAACCAGTAAGTGATCTGTCGCTATTAGAAGCTGCGACCTTAGCGGGACTGATTAAGGGCCCCAATCACTATTCGCCGTACGTTGACAACGAACGATGCCGTGATCGAAGGAATGTGGTGTTGCGTGCTATGCGCCAGAATGAATGGATCTCAACACAAGAGCTTGAAACTATACTGGATTCACCAGTAACAACGGTTAGCCCAAGGGAGTACGGCAAAAAAGCCCCCTATTTCATTGACTATCTTTCCGAGCAGCTTACCGCGCTCTACCCGCCTGAGATGCTGTCTGACCTCGGATTTACGATATTTACCACCCTCGACACCCAGGTTCAAATGGCTGCCGAGAGGGCCTTGACCAAGGGATTGGCCCGGTTGGAAGACATGAATCCAGACCTGAAACGGCTGGAGCCTGAAAAAAAGCTCCAAGGAGCTGTCATCGTAATACAACCCAAGACAGGTTACGTTTTGGCTATGGTCGGAGGCCGTGATTACAGCGTAAGCCAGTTTAACCGGATAACCCAGGCTCGCCGACAACCTGGAAGCGCATTCAAGCCCTTTGTCTTTCTGAGTGGATTGGATGATTTTACCCCTGCTGATCTGTTGTCCAATGAACCCCAGCATTATGAGATCGACGGTGAGATATGGCAACCACAAAACTATGAACCTGTCACTGAGGAACGTGTAAGCCTGAGATCTGCCCTGGCACGGTCTATCAACGTAGCCACGGTAGATCTGGCCATGCGGGTCGGTCTCGATCGTGTGGTCAGCACGGCAAAGTCATTCGACTTTTCAACACCCATACAGCCTTACCCGTCGGTCGCGCTGGGGGCATATGAGGTAGTTCCGCTCGAGCTCGCCCGGGCTTACTGTGTATTTGCTGCTGATGGAGTCCTCCCGTATCCCTTGACCCTGAAAGCGGTTTTGGACGAAGAGGGAAAGATGCTTGAGCGAAGACATATGACCATTAAAAGCGTGGTCTCCCCGGCCAAGGCCTTCATCATGAGCTCGATGTTACGGAGCGCAGTAACAGAGGGTACTGCCCGCTCGCTCAAGAACATGGGAATCACCGTTCCGGTTGCGGGAAAGACAGGCACGACCAATCGTTTCAGAGATGCGTGGTTTGTAGGCTATACCCCGGATATCCTGGCCCTCGTATGGGTGGGGTTTGACGATGAATCTTCCATCCATGCTCCGGGCTCGGCCGCGGCTATGCCCATATGGGCTGAGCTCATGAACAGCATACCGCAACATCTTTCGGGTGATTGGTTTAAGACACCGCCGGGGGTGGTCAAACGAATCGTCTGTACAGAGAGCGGGCAGCTGGCCATTCCCGGGAGCTGCCCCGAGCAAAAAGAAGAAGTATTCCTTGCTGATACCGCGCCTCTTGATCCATGCCCGCTCCACAAGCCTGTTGGCCCGTTTAAAAAGATCATCGAGGGGGTTAAAGATCTGCACCAGAACCGTTAAATGGTTTTTTTTGCCTTTGTTAGGAGGTCTCAGTCTGGCTATCGTAGGGTGCGCCGCCACGATTTCGACGCCTCCTCCTGTGCCAGTGCATGCCCCGTCTGCGCACGTGGAGGAACCGGCCAGACCTGCTGACCAACCCAGTCCCCGAGCCCTGGCCTCTCTCGGGTTGACAGAGCAAGGGCGGTTGCTCTTGGAGAGAGGCAACCCTGATGACGCCATCAGCATGCTCGAACGGGCCGTTAGCCTGAATCCCACAAATGGGATCAACTACTTTTACCTGTCAGAGGCATGGCTTCTGAAAGGAGACACCGTTCAAGCGGAGGAATTCAATCGTTTGGCCGCCATCTACCTGAGGGAGGATAGTGAGTGGATGCCTCGTGTGATGGAACAGGGGGAAAACATCAGGCGGCATATGAGATAGTGCTGAAAGGAGTCTATCCCGGGCCGGGCCGTCCGAATTCGCACTCATTTTACGTTGCCAAAATGCACCATATCAACTAAGTTAGCCGGATGGAGCTTCCGGGATATCTGAATCAGGAATGGGTGCCCGCCTTGGGATGCACCGAGCCAGCCTCTATTGCCTACGCGGGAATAAACGCGGCCAAGCAGATCGCCGGCCCTGTTCGCACCTGCACCGTAACGATCGATCCGAAGATCTACAAGAACTGCCATGCAGTCGGCATACCCCACAGTGGTCACAAGACCGGTATTAAGTGGGCGGCAGCTCTTGGGTGCTTCCTAGAAAACAGTAACGCGAAACTGGAGTGTTTTCGTAACATAGATGAAGATGTCCTCGCCAAAGCGTCCGCACTTATTGACCATGATAAAGTCGGAATATGCGTAGACACCACCAGGCATGACCTGTTCATCGATTTTGAGGTACGTGGCGATAAAGACACCGGCCGATGTATTATCGAAGGCACTCACACAAACATCGCCCTTGTCGCCAAGAACGGCCGAGCTGTAGTGCGCAGCCACAGAGACACAAGGAATCAAAAAACGGATTCAGCAAGAACGTGGGCAGCTTCTCTTTCCACTCAGACCATGCTGGAGCTTGTGAAAAACCTGAATCAAGAGACAAGATCGCGAATAAGGAACGGCATGGAACTGAATATCGCTATCGCTGAGCATGGCCTAACCCTTTTTCCCGAATCTTTCGTCAAGATGACTCAGACGGATCTGCTAACCAGGATTTCAGGTCTCGTCTGCGCCGGCGTGTACGCTCGCATGTGGGGAGAAGATTTTCCGGTAATGTCGGTGGCAGGTTCCGGCAACAAGGGTATCGTTTGCTCCGTTCCCCTCACGCTCCTGGAAAAGGAATGGGATGTAAGTGCTTCGAAAATCGAGGAGGCTCTGGCGCTCGCCATGCTCTTCACCTCAAAAACCACCCAAGCGCTGGGAACGTTATCTGCAGTCTGCGGCTGTTCAAACGCCGCGGGAATTGGACTGGCATCCGCTCTCGTCTACCTCCAGGGTGGTGGCGAACAAGAGATTTCCCTGGCCATCAACAATATGGTGGGCAATGTCACCGGGATGATCTGCGATGGCGCAAAGATCGGTTGTGCGCTCAAGACCATGACCTCAGTGGACGCCGCCTTTCGTGCAACGGCCTTAGCCATGAGTGGAATTGGTATACCGTACAGCGACGGCATAGTCGGCCGGACTGGCAGTGAATCGCTCTCTAATTTGGGAAAAATCGCTACCAAAGGAATGATCCAGACGGACAAAGAGATCCTTAAGATCATGAAGAGAAAGCTATAAACCGCTCCCGTTCGGGCAGCCTCCTTCGGTTCACCGGATTCGCTCTAGGCCAAAACAAGAGAACCTCTTTAAAGCACATGCCATGAAATCCTTTCTTTCGTTCCGAGGCTCACGGGCTGGTTTTTTCAGCAAAGATTTCATGGCCTTAACAGTCAGGAGAATTCTCAGTGGATGCAAACAATGAAATGCTCCCCATAGTAAAGGTCGCTCATGGCACATAGCGCACAACCGGCACATCATCTGCCCGAGGCAATCTGTGGCAGGTGAAACAGGCGACCTGTTTCAGGGTTTATGACCAGCCACACCCATCAAGATCAGCACTGGTAAGGATAGAAATGATGGTAGCAGAATCCGGCCGGGTCTCCCCATTGCTGTTCCACATCCGGCATGCATTGCCCGATCATTTTCCTGGATGCCTCACCGTAATCCGATCGTCCTTCCTCCTTTTTCTTACAATCCAAACACAGGGGCTCATCATCATAAACGGATAAAATCCTTTGCTCCTGTGGACCGAGTTTCTTTTTGCACCGAGGGCACTCAACGGCACAGGAGAGCTTTTCTTCCCAAGGCTCTTTCATAGTGCATTGACCTCCTTCCGTGAGCCATAAAAAATCGGTCTTCCTTTGAACCATCTTGTGGGTTTGCATGCAACAAGCTGTTGCAACGCATGCAATACCATATGATACATAAGGCCTGGTATGCCGCCCGTAGCATATCTTTCACGCTTCGCGGTCTCCGCGCAAGAATCGTCGTGTATTATCCAATAGTTTTTCTCTCGTCAGTTGTTTGTCCGGGTCGCTGGCAATGAGTCTTTCAGCCACCTCCGCCGCCCAAGCAGGGGAAGCGGGCTTGCGCCCGAAGGGGACTGGGGCGTCGGTTTCTATTAACAGCAATCGGCGGTCTATCGAAAGGGCCAGGCTTAAAGCCTCCTCCGAAAAGAGAATTGAGGGACCAACCGACACGAAGATCTTCTCTGCATTGGTTCGTCTTAAAAGCTTCTCTGAATGAGCAAACCAATGGAGGAGTGCCGGCAGCCCGGTATCTCTGCGAAAGCCAATGGCCTCTTCCATGGTCTGCCGGAGAGCCCTTCGAGAATGAAGGTTGATAGGTAAGCGATGCTCGGCCGCCACATCCATCTGAGCGCGTAGTGCTTCCCGTTGCTTCTCTTGTTCTCTTTCGGTGGCAGCAACCTTAAAATCCAGACCAATCTCTCCGATGCATGAGGCCTCCCGGGCATGGTTCCTCAGAAAAGAGAGGGCGTTTTTCCATTGTGCTGAAGAGATCGAGGATACAGCCACCGGGTGAATGCCCAGGCCGGGAAGAATGAAATCTGGAAACGCATCCCTCAGTCGTAGCGTTTGCTCCATTGAGGTTCGGTCCTCGCTCACCACCACTATCTGCGTGACGCCAGCAGCACGGGCATGAAATACGGCATCTTGAGCATCTCTCAAAGCATACAGATGGCAGTGTGAATCAATGAGGCTCATGGAGATCATTATAGCAATCTGAAACCCTTTGTCATCTCAATTGGACTGGTATTCCGTTTCTTTGCACCAGGACCTCCGAGGAGAGGCTTCTGTCACCCACATCCTCGTACCTCATGCAGCGGGGAGTTCATACAATTTCCTTGACTTATACCTTAGAGTCGTGCCACATTCTCGGAAAACCACCGCATAATACTAGCAAAACGATTGACCTCCACAGGATTACAACAGGAAATTCACTTTTCCCCATGAACTAGACCTATGGGCTCCTTGCTCATGGATTAGAAAGATCATAGAGGGTGCGGGCCTGTATTGCCTGAACGCTGGCCGCGGAAGAGCCTGCCCTTGAGTTGGGCTTGAATGGAGCGTGCGGCCTCAAACCTGTTGCATAGACAAGAGAGGGAATCCTTATGACCGCTGCTGATCTGCTTGCAAATAGAAGTTACATCGATTTTGCTCTCTTCCTATTAATCATTATTGCTTGCTTGGCCCTGGTGTTAGTGCACCGCAAATCCAAGCAAAAAACAGCAGAGATGGTTGAAGTGCTCTTCGACAACACAAACAAGCTCAGAGTAAAAAATCGTGAATTATCCAAGAAAATACGAGAATTTCTCGAGAGCAACGAATCGATATTGTCTGAATTGGAAAGCAGGATAGAGTTCCTGAAGGCCTCCATTAGTAACACACAAGAAGATCTGAGCAAAGCCGTGCAGGCCAGGGAGAGGGAAACAAAAAGGATTGAGCAGAGGCTCGGCGATTTCTCCAAGGAGATTCAACAGATGAAAGACTACATCCGGGAATGGGCCATTGATATGGAGCTGTAGTCGATGAAAAGGAGCATTGTTGCCACCATTCTTTTTGCCGATCTCATGAATTCCACGGAGATGGCAAAGAACCTGACCCTTCAGGAATACGACGAAATGATCGTCGATTTCCAGGGTACCATGTACGAGGTTGTAGCACATCATCTGAGCCACTATGGGTATGAGGGAAGCGGAGTTGATTACGATTGGTCCATTGTAGGCGACCAACTCCAGGTATTTCTCTATTCGGATTCAGTACGATTCGATGTGCGCAGTGCCTTACTCATTGCAACTAAGATCAAACTGGCCTGGTTGGCCGCCGCTTTCAATCAGAGGATTCTGCAGGAGGGGCGCCTGGTCAGCCGAATCGGCATTGGTATCAACTGTGGCAAGGTCATCAAAGACCTGAGGGAATGGCGAATGAAGATGGGGGAGGAGCGCCCCACCATCGAGGGTTATGCCATTAACCTGGCTAAGCGAATCGAGTCCGCCTCTCGCGAGGGAGCCGTTTATCAGATTATGGTCGGTGATAGTTTTTATAAGAGATGTCAGGATATCAAGACAATCAATATTGCTTTTAGCCAGCCGTGGAGTTTGGGCTTCAAGGGTATTAGCCAAAAGATCCCGGTGTATGAAGTTATCTCTTTCGTCAATTTTGAAATCCTCTCTTCAATGCCGCCCTCTCTACAGAACGGCTTGGTCCGGAAGATAGAATATGCCCTTACTCAGCCAATGCCGGAACCGTGGCTCTTTATCACCCTGCTCCGTCATTACGTTTCGCTGGTTGGCTCGGTTAAGCCCGACAATATCGAAACCCTGGCCTTGGAGTGCGCCCAGCAGGCCCTGGAGGTTTTGGATTATAAGCCAATCATCTACAACATGATCGGATGGCTCTATACCTATGGTCAGAGCATCCGTAACCTTGAGATGGCGATCCATTACTTCGACCGATCGCTGGCCCTCGAGCCCGATAATGAGGCAGCCCTGCTCCACAGGGCCAGGGCCTTGGATTTGAGCGGCAAGAAGGCTCTCTCGCAACATGCCTATGAGGAGATCCTGTTTCACACTCACGACCACCATGAGGCACGGAGGAAGCTGGCGGCCTACCGAGCCGGTAAACGGTAATATCGGCACCATGACACCCACCATCCTTTGTTTATCTGTCCCGTGCTTTTTATCCATAAGCCCCGCTTTCTAACCGCCCTCGCAAGGACCAGCCCTTAAGTGAGCTCTACCGTCATCTCCTATGACACGTGCCATTTTCTCCTTGTTCTGGTGATCCGCCGGAGAAAACCATTTTGAAACTGTTGCCATGTTTGACACCTTCTGGCTTCTGTTGACATATCTTCCGGGCAGAAATGTGATGAATTCCTTCTAACTGACTGAAATTTCTATTCATATTTTTTATGGCACGATTTGGCACGATTTTGGCTAGTAGTTAGTAATAGATTGTTGAGTTCTGCCCAATACCTAAAACTAAACCATGAAATGGGCAAAAGCCTCGAAAGGCAATGCTGGGAAACGGTGTTTGTGGCAGTACTGAACGGCGGTTCTCGGATGTGCGTGCATCTTTTCCAGGGCAATTCTTCATACGTCGTGTGAAGCTATGGTTTCAACCGGGAATAATAACGGCATCCTGGGAACACAAAAGGCAAGGGATCAGTTGGACGGTTAACCTTTCAGCCAAATCTCTAGTTTGTTGACTCGTTTAATCGTTAAGCTTTCAACCAAATTAAAAGACCCGCAGATCGTATTCAGGTCTGCGGGTCTTTTTTGGCTCTCAATAGCTTCTATGAATGCATCTTCTTTACTGCTCCTGGCATCAGCGTCTCTATACCTGTACGGTTTTTCGCCAGAATATCGTCACTCAAAAACGCCACTCCTCGTCACACACTAATTCGGAGAGCGAGAGTCTATCCGTTGTCTGGACAAATGGATTGCCCTTTGGATATCCGAGGGGTGTGAGGGCAACAATTTCAAACTCCTCCGGAACCTTGAGAAATTCCTTTATGCCTCTATTATCGAACGAGCCAATCCAACACGTTCCCAGTCCTTCTGCCCGGGCTGCCAGGGTCAGATGATCAACGGCGATGGCCACATCCACCAGCATCGACAGCTTACCCATGTACCCGCCTCGATTAATGCCGATATCCTGGCCACAGGCGACTATTAACACAGGCGCCTGGGCTATGAATTGCTGGTGATGACACAGGGGCACCAGTTGTTCCGCTCGATTTCTATCTCGTATGAGAATGAATCGCGTGGGCTGTCTGCTGCTCCCGGAAGGTGCGATTCGGGCTGCGTTCAGCACTCGCTGCAACACAGCCTCGGCGATGGGCCCCGGCTTGAATGACCTGACGGAGCGACGGGTGGCGATCACATCGTAAAAATCCACTGCTTGTG
>DATKZQ010000202.1:0-52304 GCA_035527895.1 Desulfatiglandales bacterium | reverse complement strand
GAAGCAGATATCACAAGCTAAGATAACGCATGGATCAGCCGTTTCGGAAGCCGCCAGGCTAATGAAATCGGCTGATCCAATTGTTGGCCACAGCCCTATGGTTCCCGCCGCAGTTGGATGGCAAAATGTGTGGGACACGTGCACACAAGCTTATCGCCAAAGGAAATGCGATAAGGACAAGATACATATTCCTTTGCGGTAAGGAAGAGAACGTTCTTCCCATCTGCATAATCTACGTTGCACTTGTCGAGATCTCCGCATTGACCGGTGGAAAGACAAGCGAAATTATGAGGACACTTCTTTGTTTCTTCCCGCACAGACTCAGGAATCTGAATGCTCATGCCATGACCGTCCTTTCTCATATCGTGGCCAACGATTGAGTGACCGGCGCGCAATTATCGCGCGGATTGACACCTCTGACATAACGCCGACACCTTGTACCGGAAGGAAAAATAACAGTTTTCGGTCGGGCACTAATTAAGTCTCCCACCAGCAGCTACACCACTCGTTAACCCTAAACCAGTCCGCTCTCCGCTCATCCGCTGATCTTCGCTCTTCCCAATTCCTCCTCTCGGCCGCTCTGTTCGCGAAGTAACGAAAGTTATCCTCTCTACTGTACAATTCTCTACGTCTGTCTGTGCCAAAGCGACGATCAACATCAGAGCGATTCTCTTCTGTCATGTCCCGACCTCCTTATTTGGTTCCTATCTACTTTAAAAATTTTCCGATTTTTAAGTCCTGCAAGTACACACTGGACCACTTGCTCACCCTCACCCAACCAGCCCTGCGTTCGCCCTGCGACCGGCGCTTTTGGTCGCGCCGCCTCTCGACCATTCGGTAGGTAAGACGGGAAAGATGGTACGGTCTGCGTCTATCTTTTAGCGAGCGCCTGTCAATACGGTAGAGATACCGGGCTAACATTTCCCTACCTCCTTGTGTTATAAGTTAAGGGCTTCGCCCCAATTGGAATGTTGGAATACTGGAATAATGGGAATTATTGCATAGGGCAAAGAGAAAAAACCCCATGCCCTATTCGCCATGCTCTTAGCGCATTTCCATTCCATGTGGCTAACAAAAGAAATTGGCCACCAAAAGAACTATAATTTCAATAAGTTGTAGGAATTCCGATACATTTGTCCTCAATGCCTTACGCTATGAGGATTGATTAGAGATAATCGATTGAATATCTCCTGACACACAATACTCTGTCAGGAGATAGGCTTGCACATTTTGAGGGGTGTCTCCATGGGGAAACCTGCTAATTTAAGGTTTAATAGGTGATTTCGTCTAGACTCTATGCGTTGGGTTTAGTGTATAGTAAGGATGTCAAAAGACAACCCTAGATTATTCCTAGGAAAATATGGGGCTAAAACAAGTATTATTTGAGCGATAAAAGGTAGGATCTGAGGTTAGTCTTTGTGTTCTTTATGCCGATTTTCTTTCGGATATTATCTCTATGAAACTCAACTGTCTTTGTGGATACATGCAGCATTTCATTGATCTCCTTACTAGTCATACCATGCTTAACAAGATTTGCTATTTGAATTTCAGAATGAGTAAGGTTCATGAACTTGGCGTACAGACTTTGGGAAAATGGCAACACAACTTCTTTGAGATTTGATTCCAGAATACTCAAGTAAGCCTTTTGCCTCGCAGTCAATCGGGTTCTCTGGATTTTTTTCAGATATGGTTCGACAAGCTCCCTCACGTTAAACACCACGTTCTCCTCGAGCTCTGTTTTATCTTCTTGCCTGCTCTTCAAAAGGACTCTCAATGCGGCATTTGCCTCGCCGAGGTTCTTGGCTTTCATCTTCAATGCCTTGTCACTTTTTTTCAAGCCCCGTTCAGCCACTTTCCGTTCTCTAACTTCCTTCTCTAGCAGCTCGTTTGCTTTCAGCAATTCCGCCGTACGCTCCCGCACTCGCATTTCAAGTTCCTCACGAGCTCCTTTGAGCGCTTCCTCGGCCCGTTTGCGGTCCGTCACATCGCGAGAAACTCCGAGAAGAGCAACTGCAATACCGTCCTCATAGATCGTTATCCAATTAACTTCTTGAGTTATCTTCTCTCCGTCTGCTGTCTCTCTCTGCATCTCAACCTGGGGCACTTTCTCTCCGTTCATGGCTTCTTGAAAACTGCTTTGGGCAAATTCATGGTATTTGGGATCAATCAGTTCCAAAAAATGCCGGCCTATGAATGTCTTTGTTGGTATCCCCATTCTTTTCTCGATCTCTTTATTCACAAAGACAAAGTGTCCAGCCTGATCGATGATGAATATGGCATCGTTAAAGTGATTCAAAAGAGGAGCGTAATTTTTAGCAAGCTTTTGGGCTGCCTTTTGTGTTTCGCGACTGGATACCTCCGTTCGCAAAAACTGATCTATGGATACCTCTATGAATGCGGTTTGGTCGTTCATGATTGACCCCCTTTTAAGATTTCAACCATAGGAAGTCAGTATGTGAACCATTTGAAGGTGTGCAGCAATCAGCGAGGAAATCGGATTCGATTCTGAAAATGGAGAACCGCTTCGGATCAGGTGGAATAGGAGAATCAGCAATAGGTTATACGCACCCATATCCAAATCGATGGGTTTTGTCAATCAAAATTAGGGATTCCGGAGGCTGGTGATTTGTTGAGAGTAGCACAAGAATAAAAACACCTGTGATATGAAATGGGATTAACCCAAAATGTGACGAATTCAGAATTCAGACATGTATCTGACCAGCAACGGCCCTAATCTCGTTTCCGTTTCGTTATGAAACCTTAAGAATTCGTGGATCCAAGATTACCCAGGTAAGCTTTTCGTTTCAAGTACCCCGGTAGTCTTTCAGCTGCTTGCGATCGCTTCTACTCCAGCATCACCTGATCTTACCAGAGGTTAGGGAATCCAATATACACTATAAAGCAAGTATCGATTTCCTAGCCCGGGCTATTCGTGAGCTTATGGGTAGTTTTTGAATAATCCACCCTTCGGCGGACTCAGGATAAGCCTTTCTGGCTTCAACTGTGGTCTTTGCAGGCGCCTTCTCAGGGCTAGCCTTGAGCTGGGTGTGAAAGCACCTTGTCGAAACCTGCAAGAGAGATTCTCTCATTCTTGCAGGTGCTTATTAACGAAGCCTTGAACTTCGTGAATAATGCAGGTTAAAGAACCCATCCTTCTGAAAACCTCTTTTCTGGGCGGACCTTTCTCTACTTTTAGGCCTGGGATACGAAGGACATATCCACAATGAAGAGGGCATTTGATAGAATGTGGTCGTGCCAAGATCAAAGGTTTAACGAATCTTAACAATGAGATATTGAAATATTGAAAACCGTCTCGCTTTTACCCTTTTATGGGGGGTGCTGAGGAATTGCCACATGTAAAGCGTTATATTACGTTGCTTTAGGAACCAACGTGCCCTTCTTCCAATTCAAGCTGTAAGCCCAATTTCTTGATACTCACTAATCCTGGCCATTGTTCGCGCTTGATTGGCGAAGTGTCTCCTCTAGGACAGGGAGCCTTTGACGATCCTTGGGATCGCGGGAGCGTTCCTTTAGTTCGACAAGCGTCTTGAGAGACAGCACCCGCACCCTGTGCTCCCTGAACTCAATTTCCACCGTATCGGGGAGTAGATCATCGTATCCTCGCCCCTCCTCAATAACGGCGAGTACGTCCAGCGGGCCGAAACGTGTCGCAAAAAGTGCGTGGCCCCGCCCCGACAGATCACGCTTTTTCGGTTCGAGTATTTTGTCGTCTGGACGCCGATGAATCGCGTCGATTTTCTTGAGAAAGGCGAGGAGTTTATCGATGTTGTCGTTCGACTGCCGGTGCACGATATCCATATCCATGGTCGTGATAGGTGCTCCCTGCGCTACCGCTGCAAGGCCCCCAACAACAATGAAGTCGATGTCGGCTTTAGTAAGGGCTTCAAGCAGTGCGCTCAAATCTACGACCCGAGGTCTCTTTCTTCCTTTGCGTGAAGGCATCTCTCAGCTCCCATATGGTACGCAGGGATTTGTCATTGGCAACAATTCTCTCTTCTGGGGTCATTCTGAGGAACATTGCAACCAACCCGCGGTCAACCGCCTCGCTCTGCGTTTCAGTAAGTTTATCCTGTGATGTCATTATCTTTAACATATCGCAATAATTTCAATATTTATCAAGTGTTTCTCTTTCGGAGACGTTCAACGGAGAACTTACCCGACAGTGGTTCAGCGAAGCTGTACCGCTGTCGGGTGCGATGACTGGTTGTGCCGCGTTGATTTATGGGGTTTCCGAATATTAGAGGAGACGTTGATACCAAAACGACTTAAACATATTTCTCCACACTCAGGCAACTCATCAGAAACGGCTAATCGATTAACAGCAGAAATCTATACAAAGAAAGCCTTCAACATCCGCACCAGAATAACCCATAATTCCATATCTATGAATTTGTGAAATGTGTAGGCCTGACCCTGATTCCTTTCCCAACAGTTCCCTGAGGCTGCAATTACAAGTCTTCAATTTTGTGATTAAAGATTATGGCAGCAAGCTATCCGAGTGCGTTAAAGACCTTCTCTTGTTTTCCCTCCTTGGGCTGGTAGGCAACCTTGTATTCTTCCGGGCTGTATGACATCCTCTCTTGAGAGAAAGATGCACGGATAATGTAACGGGCGAGCTTTTCCATTGCCTCTTCATTATGTGGGAGGCTTTTCTTGCCGCAAAACAAGTTGAATCCGGAATGACGCCACGACATCATCATGTTGACCAACTCTTCCGTTATCTTGCCTTTGGTAAGGAGGATCATGAAGACCTAGTGCCTGAAGATGATCCATAGGTCCTTCGTCTCGAAACGGGGCGCTATCTTATACATCCCCTCCCCATAGAAACAGCCATCGGGAATTAAGATATGCACGTGTGGATTGAATCCGTTAGCACACCCTTACGGGTGTTAGCCGGGGAAACGTCCATTCTGTAGTGGCCAGTGATAGTCGTAACAAATAGATAAAATTAGATTTAAATACAGAAACCGCCTTATTTCAGCTTTGGAAAGATTGCTTTAAGCTCTTCCATGCCGTCCCGGGAAGCGGCCAGGATAGCTTCCATCGTCGGCCAGGTCGTCTGGCGGGCTGGCACTTCCGGCTTGCCGCTCATCTCTTTAAGAATTGAGGTTTTAGCATCCCCATACGTTTCTTGACAAAGCGAGCGCCCGTTATCGTCCAGGGTGACGCCGGCCGCCACGACCCTCCAGTCTTGGTCGAACCAGTATTGGAATTGTTGGTTGAACTTGAGACTCGGTTTGATCTTGTGCGGCGCCATCATGATCGGTATGCTGTCGATCCAGCCGTAAAAATACTTGCCTTGAACGAAGCCGACGGTTTGTACTCGATAGGTATGTCCTGCTTTGGCCTCGAAAGCGGCCATAAACGGATTGCGCTGCATGACCTGCTGGACCAAAGTATGGCTCTTCACTTGGGATCGCAAGCCGTGCTGAAACACCATATAATGGAGGCCGGGCGCAATGAGCGTCTCCCGGTAATAATGCTGTACCACACCCTGGGAAGCAAAAGGCAGCCGCACTTTAAATGTAGGTATCTGATCGTCAAAGGCCACCAGCTGTGTAGAAGTAGCGATTTGAAGTAGCGCCGCCTGGTTGGGATCGGGCACGGATTGATCATTGAACATAGGGTAGCGTGGGGTCATGCTGGCGCATCCAACGGCCACGGTCAAGAGTGCTAACAAGGGCAGTAGTTTGACAAATTGTTTTGGCATCGTTCCTCCTTAGATTATCCGGTTTGACAACAATAAGTGCTCAAAAATTTTGAACTCCGTTTTTGAGAGCGGAATAAGCGAACAATTTACAGTGTATTGTATTCGGATGAATCACAATATAGTGGATCATTCAGTATGCAGTGACAAAGATATCCAGGATGCGAACAATTAAAAATCAGATACCGAAAGTCAGGCGCGTTGTCAATAAAAAGACTTTACATGAAAAAACTCCATATACTGAAAGTAAACGGGTAATTTCGAAAGGGATGGAGTTGATAGATAGAGCTCATTGAGCCTGGTGGGTTTTCAAATGGCACAAGATGTTTGGCCAGCTCCCCAAAGCCAAAATTCCAGCTTTCTTGCCAAAGTTTTGACCGAATATCGCCTGATTTCACCAGAGATTACGGAATCGAATATCAAACAGCAAGCAGTGCTCGATTCTCTAAAGAAATCACAATTCCTGAAAGCCTCTTTTGTGGGCGGACCTTTCTCCACTTTTAGGCCTGGGATATGAGGGACATACCCACAATGAAGAGGGAATTTGATAGAACATCGGTCCTGGCAAAATATCTGACTTTTAGAGAAATCAAAACCATGATGGGGCCGGTTTTACTTATTTACAAATGGACGTCCCAGTCTTCATAACGCTCGTCGAGAAGAATTCTATAGTTCTATGGACCCCTCTTTATGATCACATCTATGAGTTACTTGCGTCCGAGCAGCCTTACAGATCGTTAGATGCCGTCTCCGGATTCTTTTTCGCCTGTTTTTCCAAAACCTCTGTGTATCGATTGTCCGGACAAATCCGTATCTGCGATGGCATTGCGGACCGACCGGGCAGAGGTTGGGGTAATACTGAGCGACCTGAAGCCCAGGCCAAGCAGGAGCGGGACAAGCTGAGGGTTTGAGGCAATCTCCCCGCAAATGGTCACCTCATTTTCCTGACCCTGCTCCGCTGCTCTTTCCACTACGAAGCGCAGCAGCCAGAGAAATGCCTTGTTCTCGAAATCCTCATATCCAAGAACGGCTTCATTATCCCGGTCAGCAGCAACAAAATATTGCAGCAGATCATTAGTGCCGACGTTGACAAAATCTACCTCAGCCAAGATCTCGCTTATACCGATTGCGGCAGCAGGGACCTCGATCATCGCGCCGAGACGGACCTCATCGGAGAATGGCGTGCCTTCCTCGCGCAGTCCCTTCTTGACCTCCTCAAGGATATGCTTCACCTCTCGGATGTCATCCACCGTGGTCACCATCGGAAGCAATATGTCCACGTGGCATCCCTGCGCGGCGCGAAGAATGGCGCGGACCTGGATTCGAAGTTCCTCGGGGTGACGCAAAAGGTGCCTGCGCACCCCTCGAACCCCGAGGGCGGGATTCTGCCCGGTGCACTCATGGAGGTTGGGAATCTGTTTATCCCCGCCAATATCAAAGGTACGGACAACCACCCGCCTCCCAGCAGTAGTAAACACATGCCGATAGATGTCGTATTGTTCCTTCTCTGTGGGAAAGGTACTAGATCTGAGGATCAAGAATTCACTGCGAAACAGGCCAATTGCTTCGAGGCGATTGCGATGCATGAGTTGGATCTGATCCGGATTGTCGATATTGGCCATCAACCGTATAGGGGTGTTGTCTTTTGTCCGACCACCAATCGGCGGCAAGGGAAGTAGTTCTTCAGGAAGTTCAAACTGCTGTTTCACGGCAGCAAATTTCTTAGCAGTTTCAGGTCTTGGTCGAACGATAACGACACCATTGACGGCATCGACGATCACTTCGTCTCCGTCTGCAACCGTCTCCCTTAGGCCACTCACCCCACCCACAGCCGGAATTCCGAATCCCTTAAGAAGGATCGCCGCATGAGATGAAAGCGCATTGCTTTCAGTGGCGAACGCAACCGAGCAAAACCGTTTGGCCTCAATGGCCCATGATGGGTAAAGATTTCCGGAGATTAGGACTTCCGATTCCCTCTTCTGCCGCAGGGCTTTTTTGTACATCTGCGGCGTTGATGAGAGCGCACTTGCAATGTTCGCTACCAGATCCTTCACGTCTTCAGCGCGGGACTTGAGATAGGGACTTCTGCTGGCCTCCAAGTTCGCGACGATCTTATGTGCCTCCAATTCAAGTGCCCACGCTGCGCTCTTGGATTCGGCTGCAATCCTGGATCGTACCGCTTCATGAAACTGCTCATCTGTCAGCATGGCCTGGTGGTTTTTTAGTATCAACAAAGCGCTCAAAGAAGAATCGGGATGGTCTTCTTCGATGTGCTCGTACAGATGGTCGCTCACAAGCTTGACTGCCTTATTGTAGCGTTTTTGCTCTGATTGCACTTGATCAGGAGTAATCTGGGTTCTTGGAACAGCAATGCCACGATCGAGAACCCGCACCTGACCAATTCCGATACCAGGACAGATCGTAACGCCTCTCAGCGCGACCTCATCCCCGCTTCCAAAATGAAGACGTTCGGGCGCCCCCTTTTTATCCATTTTCGTAGTTTCCTGGCAGGCGAACTGCGACGTGGGTACCCTCCTCTTCAGATGTGGTAAAACTGATATCGCCTTTGTGGGTACGGGCTACGAGCAAAGCGTTATGGGTTCCCAGTCCAGTGCCACCTTCTTTGCCTTCGGTTGTATAGGGTTCGAAGAATTTCTCGCGTATATCCGTGGGCACGACGCCCATGTTGTGAATGTCGATCAAGTGAAAAGTCGTCTGTCCCGGCCTCTCCACAGTATCAATAGAGACGGTAATAGTGTCTCCTTCAGGGGAGGCTTCGATGCCGTTCTTCATGAGATTGGCAAACATTATTTCAAGTAGGGTCTCCTCGCCCAAAATCACGTATTCAGTTTCTAGATTGGTAGGCCGACCAAATAAGGTAACCACCAAATTCGTTTTTTTCCTGAAAGCCAGGGGCTTAAGTTCTTTCTCTATTCTGCCTAATATGCCAAGAAGATTGACCTTCTGTGGATTCAGCTCATAGCTCCCTTCTTCCATTTGGAAGAGGTCGCGTGTTCTGTCAATGAATCCGAGCATTCTCTCACCCAGTTCCTGGATCATACTTATCTCTTCACGCTGTTTCTCGGTGAGGTTGTCACCTTTAAGCAGCAGCCCCGCAAGCCCCAGAACGCCTATTAAAGGGGACTTGAGGTCATGGCGCATCATGCGGTGAACATCATCTCGAAGGCGTTCAATACGCTTTTGCTCGGTGACATCCCGAATGATGCCCTGATACCCTAAAATATCACCGTCAGCAGACCTCCGCACAGTGGAAGTGAGGATGCAGTCCATCTCCGCGCCATTCTTTTTTCTGAACTTTACCTCATAATCTCTGACTGATCCCATTTTCTCCACTTCCTGCTGGAACCTATCTCTTTCGCCAGGGTACACATATATTTCCCTGACATCGAGCTTGTCTATCATCTCTTCTCTGGAGTAACCGAAAAGTTCTAATAAGGCGCGGTTGATATCAAGGAATTTACCCTCCCGACTGGTAATATAGATCGCATCTTTCGATTCATCGAATAGGGTGCGATATTTCTCCTCGGCTTCCCGGATTGCTTCCCCTGATCGCTTAAGCTCAGCTGCCTCTCGCGTTAACTCCTTCATGCCTTGCTCCGATTCCTGGTAGGTTGGCGTTCTCGTCATAAGAAGACTTCCCCATTGAGCTCAAAAAGGGGGGCCCAAGAACATGTTGAGTTGTTTTTCAGGGTACTATGGGTTCCGTATGGCAAACGAAATCATTGCTTTGAGAATAAATTTCTCTTTTCTTCTTTTATCCGGAAGCAGCCTGTAATCCCCGCGGTGCATCTGCCCCACTTTTAGCTACGTTTCCAATTTGCCGCTGGCTGCTTTCTCCAGGCGATATCTCTTCTCGCTTTTTCGGCACAGCTCCCATATTATGCACCCCTGCTTGAACTTGCAGTATGTACAGGGGTCCGTACAGGCCTCACAATTATCCAGACATTCCTGACAGTATCCTACCCCCATCTTCTGACATGTTACCCTTACCTCCCTATCAGGATGATAGCGACAGTTCATATCTATATCCCTATAGCTACAGATGGATTGAGCTCATAGATTGGTGATCCTGCCTTGAAGACCTCTGAAAACGATCTCAACTTGGGGCTTATAATTCCTGCTGCCTTAAGCGCGGCAATAAGGCCATCAACTCTATCGCCGAGACCGAGCTGGACGCAGATACTCCTTATTTGATTGCCGGTAATTTTATGATTAACCGCCTCTTCGGCAATGCTTCTCACCAGTCCAGGGATTTGTTTACAGTCTGGATCTCCCAGTTCCTTAAAGAGCTTAGTTATGGCCTGTTCAGGATCCCATTTTCCTGTATGAAGGGCACCTTTTACCAGGTATTTTACCACATTCAGGACTTCATAGATCTCTCCATCCCTAAGCAATAACAACCGATCCTCCCAGCTGGAACTCTTCGTGGTCCTAACGGGCAAAAGTAATCTCCATTTGTCAGCCAGAAGAAGATCTTCTTCCGGATCATCCTTGATAATCTCCTTTATTTCCTGATAAGAAACAGTACTCTTTACAGCGGCATAAGCAAGTACCTGAGATAGTCTGCTGGTGATCGTGTCAGAACCAAAAACGCCACTCATGGCCCCTTCTAGATCCTCAGTTCCTTTCGCCTTCTGCTTTTCCATCGGCTGCCTTTGTATAAACCCGATTTAGTTCCTTCTTCTTCTCGCTTATTGTAGTTTCTAGCTCCTCAATTACTAGTAATTGTTCTGGCCGCACGGAATGGGCTGGCAGCAAGGCTTCTCGCTCTCTCAATTGTGCCTCGAGCGCCTCTATCTCTTTTTCTAACTCTTCCTCTTCGCCCATAGTGAAATGCTTTCTCGATAACGGCGTGAAAATTCCCTTTACTCTATATTGCCTTTCCCGTGAAAACGGCCAAAGATATAGATCACGAAAGGGAAGCTGCCTGCTCTGAAAGCAGAAACTTGAGCCGATCCAGGGTAATGGGATAGGGCTGTATCGGGATCCCCATCCAGTCGGAATACTCCAGAAGCTCTTCCGGTTGCTCCGCCATATAGCGATCCATATACCCTATTCCATCAAGGACAATTGCCCCACCGGTGTGCCTGGGAAAGTTCTCGTTTGCCAGTCCCTTATCCCAGCCATTGAACACATCATGTCGGAACTTGATCCAGCCCGGCGTCATCCACCAGACCTTCTCGCCTCCGGCCATTTCCTGGGCGATCTTCTCTCGCTCCTCCTCGCTTGCCAGCATGTCCATACAGTGTGTGGCCTGAACCCTCACGACCTCAGGCCCTAGTTCCTCAATGATGGTCTTCATGGTTCGCGTTGGTTCATCGCCGTTTACGTAACAGTACTTACCCCCATAGACCACAATGACCTTGGATGCTTTTTCTTTGGCTTTCTCTACCCGCTTGATGAGCTGCCTCTCCAGTTCTTTCGGTCTCTCGTGTAGCCCCGGGGTAGTAAACAGGATCTGTTGGGCGTTCAGAAACCCGGTTTCCTTTAAATGGTTCAGCTCCAGAGTCAAGGTGCCACAGGAGACGATGGCGGTATCGGAAAACGATGTTTGCTCCATTGCCATACCTCCATTATAAGATTCATCCGGCACCGGATGTGATGAGAGGCTCTCAGGCTCTTACCCGTCCACAGTCTTCTTTGAATTCCACCTCAAAAACCTCTTCTTCTGTCCCCATTTCTTCCCTGGAAATAATCCTCGATTTGATTCCCTCTTTAGAAATGATCTGTAATTACCTTGTCATTGGTGTACCACATTTTGGACACCTCATCTCGTAACAGGGCGTGCCTCTTTGGTGAGTCGCTCTATGACCGCAATTGGGGCAGACGCATTCACCGCCGACACCGAGTCCGCTGCCGCCCATCCTTCCACGGCCACCGCCTCGCCCTTGGCCTCTGCCCGTTCCCGGGCCTTGCCCTCGTGGGCCTGTTCCATCTCCTTGTGGCATTTCTAATCGCCTCCTTTCCTCATTGTTTTTGTTTGGAGATAGTGCTGGATCTTCGAATACGTTCGGAAGATCTTTCTCCTCTTATCGATAGGTGTTGAAAATTCTTCTCCTCTCTTACCCAGTGTATCGATTCTATCCAAGATGCTCTCCATCCTCCTTGAGAGTTCCCTCACCTCTTTTCCCAGTGATTCCAAAGAAGGGGAGAGTCCTGGACTGGACATAAGAGAAGATTGGTAGAATCTATTGGGATATCCGGGAAACGGTGTCCTCAACCCAATGATATCGCTTACCTCATATCCTATCCATGGATTCTGCCTGCAACCAAAAGGCGATGCCCTGCCTTCTGCCACTGCCTTAGCAAATTGCCCACAACCCTCAAACCCGCATAAACCACAATTCAGCTGGGGCAACGTCTCATAAATCCGCTTTATCTTTTCCTTAGTGGCTCCCATTCTCTACACCATGAAATGGCAGCGGGAAGCCGAGTTCATCTCTCATTTATCCCCTAATTCTGCGAGGGCCTTTGAGAGCTGCTCGTTTGCCTCCTCCACCCGTTTCACTGCTTCAAACACTGGACCGTACGGCGCATCTCCGTCGGGATTCCCGGCCTTCTCTTTCCATTTCTTGAACTTCTCGCCATGCTTTCTGTTCTGCTCGGTCCAGGAGCGCAGGAGCACCTTTAGCCTTCCCCGTTCATCGGCCGGGAACCTTTTAACAATATCTTCGACCTTTGCTCGAATCACATGCTCAGGCACTGCACCGAGGATTTCATCAACTTTCTCACCATCATTGAAGAACATCTGCATCGGAATGCTCACAATAGCATACTGCTGTGCCATCTGCGGATTCTCATCCACGTTAATCTTGCAGAATTTGAAATTGCTGTATTCTTCAGAAAGCTTGTCATATATGGGTGAAACCATTTGGCAGGGCCCACACCAGGGTGCCCAGAAATCTACCTCTACGGGCACATCTGAGTCCAAAACCTCTTCCTCAAAATTTAGATCTGTGACCTCTATCACCTTGGGCATGTCACCTCCTCGAATTACGGTTGACTAAGGAAATATATGAAACCCTTTTGTGGATTTCGACATTACGTGATCCCATGGAAATACCCACGTATCCCTTCCTAGCTATAGGGGATTAGATAAACCTTGCTGTCCTCCTTATGCCCTTTGACGAGCTCATAATGTCTCAGTATAGTGAGTTGGGCCTGGATCTCCTGCTCGGATAGTTTGAGATGTTCCATCAGAGGGGCACTCGGCTGGTCAAAACACAGCATCGTAACAAGGAAATTCGCTGATAATCCCGATTCTTGCTTGAGGGCCATTGAGAACACCTGTCTATTCAAGCCATATCGGTGGCTTCTTTGGTACACCGCCGGCAGTATCCCTCCATATAGAGTTCAATTTTCGTGAGGCTGAAGCCATGCTCGTTCTTGAGCTCCTCGACTAATCTACGGATGAGAGGGCTCTCGAACTCTATGACCTTACCGCAAGACCTGCACACCAGATGCTGATGATCGGTCGAGCCCTTCACCTCATAACGACAGTACACCTGCCCTAATCTCCTCTCCTCGACCAGACCAAGTTCCTTGAATAATTGCAGGGTACGATACACGGTAGCCAGGCTGATAGACTCATTCTTCCTGCTGGCCCGCCTGTACAGTTCCTTGGCGCTTATGTGTCCACCTGTCTTCTTGATGAGTCTTAAGAGTAATTGGCGCTGAGCAGTTGCGGGCCTTCCCTTAATCTCATTCCCAATTTTGCGACTGTTTCTCATTCTCAACTAATGTAACTCTCTTTTGTTTCCTTTTGTCAAGGATTTTCTACAGATTTTTTTCGGATTACCTTCTTTTATCCGTAATTTTGGTAGCAGCAGAAAGGCTGCGACATGAATGAACCACCTTGCAGCAAGCTGCAGGGTATCCAATTGCTACGCCCCCTCCCTTAATGGGAGGGGATCAACCCGCCAGACTTCAAGCGGGTAAAGGGGAGGGTGACCAAACATTTTATCACCCCCACCTAACCTCCCCCATCAAGGGGGAGGCACTATGTGGTAACCCTGCAGCAAGACTCCGGCGAGCTCAGTCGAGCCGCTGCAGGGAATTATCAGGTTCATAGATCTTCATCTGCCCCAGCCTCACTCACTCAGGTTGAGGCAGGAGATTTCAGCTTATTTGGTCTCGCCCGAGTAACCCTGTTTCATGTAAAATGGGGTACTGGTGTTTTGCGGCAATGGGTGCTGATTTATGTTTGAAGTACTGCGTTCAGAGCCCATGTCGGGATCTTTTAGCAATGGATTGTCCTTGACAGGTTCATGGTATGGCATCTAATTACATGTATACGGAAATCATCGGGACTCCCCTTACGCTGGAAGTCGAGAGCGAGCTGAAAAACGCACTATCCAGGAGGAATAACGCACGGTGGAAACGCTTTATTTTGCCCCTCCCCTTTTCTTGCTCATCGCACTGGTCTTTGCGATGATTGGCCTGGGGGGGTCGCAACTCTATATACCGATCCTGTTCTGGCTCGGGATGGACTTCAAGACAGAGGCAATTCCCCTGGGTATGCTGTTAAATGTCGTTAATAGTTCTTCGGCTGCCTGGACGTATGGAAGAAGAAAGATGATTGCGTGGAAGGTGGCCGTCCCCTTTGGTATTGCTATGGTCCTCTTGGCGCCCCTTGGTACCTGGATCAATGTCACACTACCCACAAAACCGATTATCTTGCTATTCGCACTGTTCACCGCCTCGGCAGGTCTCTTGATGCTCAGCGGGTGGAAACCGAAAGGCGACGGGCTTTCATCCGGACAGCGGGTTCTATTGGGGATCACAGCCGGCAGCGTACTGGGCTTTTTTGCGGGGTTAATAGGGCGGGGGGGCGGCAGCTTTGTGGTCCCGCTCCTCTATATGGCCGGCCTTGAGGCAAAGGTAGCGGCGGCAACCTCGGCCCTGGTGGTAGCCTTTTCAGGGAGTTCCAGTTTTGTCTCCCATATTGGCTCGGCTGCACGCCCCGTGTGGGGTGTGTGGATACTGTGCGGTATTGCCGTATTTCTGGGCGGTCAGATAGGTTCTCGATTGATGGCGGAAAAGCTGAAACCCCGATCAGTGAAGCTGGTTTTCGGGTGGATCCTCTTGGGGGTCGCCCTGTTGTTAATCGTGAAACACGTGTTGTGAGATGAGGGCGAGATCGATATGCGTTGCTCCGTCGTCTATCCGCTGCTTCTTTCTTTTCCCTCCCGTGCCAGGCAGAGCTCTAAATCACACTGAAGACACCGCTTTGCCTCGTGCACAGCAAGCTCTTCGCTCAAACCGAGCTCAACCTCATCAAAACCCCCATGCCGTTCCGCAACCGGCATAAGGGGCATGGCTGCCCGTTTCAGGTCTGCAAACCCTGCTTCCCGTTTGCCCGTATACGACTCAGCGGAAGGCCTTTCTACGAGAGTTTCGTCGATCAATCCATCGCCGCCCAAGAATCTGTCGATTGAGCTCGCGGCTCGACGTCCCGCTGCAATGGCATCGACGATGGTGCCCGGAACGCTGGCCATGTCACCGCCCGCAAACACCCACGGAATCTCCGTCCCCTGGGTTTCGTGATCAACCACGAGCGAGCCCTTTTCGACCCTCAGGGCCTCCCTATCACCGATGCAGGAAAAATCGGGCGCCTGACCTATGGCCAGGATCACCTGATCAACAGCTACTGTTGCTGTTTCAGTGCCGAAGGCCGGACAGAAGTTCCCCTCCTCATCAAACACACAGGTGCACTGAACGAGCTCTACTGCGGAAACCCTTCCGCTCTCTCCGACGATCCGCTTCGGGCCCCACGAAGGCATGAGGATAACTCCCTCCTCAAGGGCCTCCTCAATTTCCCACCGGTTCGCCGGCATCTCTTCCCTGGTTTCGAGGCATGCAAGGGTAACCTCTTTGGCCCCCAGCCGCAGCGCGGTGAGGGCCACATCGATGGCCACATTACCTCCGCCGACGACCAATACCCGGTCCTTGAGCGCGACCGCTTTACCCTCACTTGCCTCATACAGGAAATCAACCCCCCACATCACGTTGTCAAGGTCCGCCCCCTCCAGCTCTATCCTTCGGCTCAGCTGGGCACCGATAGCCAGAAAAACCGCCTCGTGCCCTTCGGCCTTGAGCCGGTCAAGGTCGAAATCCCTGCCCATCTTCTTGCCTGTTTGAAGTTCAATACCGATAGCAAGGACCTGGGCGATCTCCCGCTCCACCGCCTCCCTGGGCAGACGATAATCGGGGATGCCGAATCGCATCATTCCCCCCGGTTCAGGTCGCTCCTCAAAAACGGTGACCTTATGACCTTTTCTTCTCAGGTAAAAGGCCGCCGTCAAACCGGCAGGTCCTGCCCCGATGATCGCAATCTTGTGGCCGGTATCCTTTTCCACCCTCGATATTTGCTCGGGCAGGTGGGCCGCGGTATCGGCAACGTATCGTTTCAGGGCACATATGGCGATGGGCTGATCGAAGACGTCCCCGCGCCGGCAGGCCTCCTCGCAAGGCCGGGTGCAGACACGACCCAGGATACCGGGGAAGGGAACCTTTTCCCGAATCAGGGCATAGGCCTCATCGATCTTGCCCTCCGCTACGAGCTTCACATAGCCAGGTATATCGACTTGTACCGGACAGGCAAGCACACACGGGGGACCCTCGGGGATCCATTGATCAGGAGCAGCCAGGCGCAAAGCCCGCACAATATCCAAAATCCCGATACCATTGGGACACGCGTCTTCACACCTGCCGCAGGCCGTGCACAGCCACGGCATGGGGGAATTCACCACCTCGCGTTCGAGGCCGAATTCCAAATGGCGCAAGATACGACGGATATTGAAATCGTCAATGCCGGTCATGGGGCAGGCAGAACTACAACATCCACACTGTTCGCAGACCCTGAACATGGCCGCATCGTACAATGCCTCACCTGGCAAGGCCTTACCTGGCTCTATCGGTGCTCGTGCGACTTCCTCCACAGTCATCACTCCAGGTTCAGTTGTTTGACCATGTCTCTCATGGTATTCGCAAACTTCGGCCCGTCTGCCGCTGAACACCAGAGGACCCAAAGCCTGTCAGGGTCGTAGCCGTTTTTCGCCAGGGTCTTCCTCACCCGTTCCATTCGCTTGTCCGCCTTATAGTTGCCCACGATGTAGTGGCAGGTCGGGAATTCGCATCCCCCCACCAACACCCCGGCTGCACCCAGTTCAAAGGCACGAAGCACAAACTGAGCGTCCACTCGCGCAGAGCACATCACCCGTATCAATCGCGCATTCGGGGGATACTGAAGCCTGCTCACACCGGCCATATCAACCCCCCCTAAACAACACCAGTGGCACACAAAGCCGATGATCTTTTGGCCGGGATTCTGTTCCAGAGCAGCCTCAACCTGTGCCAGGATCTGATCGTCTGAATAGTGGATGATACTGATGGCGTCCGCGGGGCAGTCCGCCGCGCACAGGCCACACCCCTTGCACAGGGCCTTGATTGTATTGGGTTTGTCATCCACCATCTGGATGGCGCCGTAAGGGCAATTCTTGGCGCACAAACCGCACCCTGTGCAGACCTCAAGATCCACATTGGCCACGATCCCCGCTGCCTCAATGTAACCCCGCTTCATGGGAATGGAGGCGCCCATGGCTGCTCCCAGAGCCTCCTCACAGGCCTCCTTCACGCCTTTTGGCGATCTGGCACCGCCGCACAGAAAGAGGCCGTCGGCGGGGAAGTCAAGGGGGCCGAGTTTGATATGGGCCTCCTGAAAGAAACCCTCCGGTGTGGCAGACACCTTGAGCTGACCTTTGATCTGCTCCACACTGCTGTCTCCCACGAAACCGGTTGTCAGCACCAATAGATCGGCCGGTAAAGCAAATCGCCTTCCGAGCAGGAAATCGTAGACCCGAACGGTCAGCCGGTCATCCTCATCGGATACCTCCGGGTACTCGTCGTCGGGAAACCGGAGGAACCTGATGCCCGCTCGTTTGGCCTTCTCCAGCATTTTCTGCTCTTCTTTTACCAGGCAGAGATGCCGATACAGGATATGAACCGTGATATCATTGTTCGCCTCTTTCAAGGCCATGGCGTTCTTCAGGGAGATCCCGCATCCGATAGTACAGCAGCCGCGGTCTTCATTCATTGAATTGACACAATTGATCACGACCACATCTTTCACCGGTGCAAGTTCGCCTCTCTTGAGCAGGTCTTCAAGTTGCAGTTGTGTTACGACGCGCGGATCATCGCCGTAACCGTATTGCCCGGTGGGCTCAATCTCTTGCATTCCCGTTGCCACGATGACCGTAGATGCATCAAAGGTGTCGCTCGCTCCATTTGATTTCACCGTGACCCTGTAGTTCCCGATGTAGCCTTCAACGTTTTCGATGACGGACTTGGTATAGACCTTGATGCCGGGGTGATGTAAGACGTGTTCCGCCCGTGCCTTGACGAGCTCATCGGCCGCATGCTCGCTCCCGTCATTCCACACACGCCATATCCTGTTCAGAAGCCCCCCCAACTGCTCATCCTTCTCCACGAGGAAGACCTGGAAACCCTGATCAGCGAGGCTCAGGGCAGCGGTCATGCCCGCCATACCGCCGCCGATCACCAGGGAATCGGTTTTGACGGGGAGCCTGATCTCCTCTCCCTCTTCAAGGAGCCTGGCCTTGGCCACCCCCATCTTTACAAGATCCTTGGCCTTTTCCGTTGCTGCCTCACGGTTATCCATGTGGACCCACGAAACCTGTTCCCGGATACTCACAAACTCGAGCAGGTAGGGGTTTAACCCCGCCTCTTTCACGGTCCGCTTAAAGAGCGGTTCATGTGTCCTCGGGGTACACGAGGCTATCACCACCCTGTTAAGATCGTGCTCTTTGATGCACTCCTGCATATGGGCCAGATAGTCAACCGAACAAGACCATTTACCCTCTTCGGCAAAGGCAA
Source organism: Desulfatiglandales bacterium (assembly GCA_035527895.1). Lineage (GTDB taxonomy): Bacteria > Desulfobacterota > DSM-4660 > Desulfatiglandales > B25-G16 > JADFWK01. The sequence continues at coordinate 33,661 of DATKZQ010000202.1, read as the reverse complement.
CGTCGGTGAGGCCCCTGGCATGCTCAACCACTGCGGGCACATCCACAAAGCCACCGATGTTTGTACCGCAGTTACAGACAAAAACACCCACCCTGGTATCGCCGCTCATCGCACTACCCCGGATTGTTTCGTGATACTGCCCTCAAGCTGGCAGCCGATGCCTGGATAACCGACTCGGAAATGTCGATGGGGCCTGTTGCACCTCCGGAGAGATAGACACCCTCAACCGTTGTCTCCAAGGGGGCGAGCAGGGGATCTTTCTCCTTGAAAAAGCCGTGCTCGTCTAACTCCGCCCCTAAGAGTTTGGCCAACCGTTCGTTGCGGTCGCCGGGCACCAGGCCCATTGAAAGGACCAGAAGCTCAACCTCTTCTTTTTGGATTTTACCGGTTTCGAGGTTTTCATATCGTACCGTCAGATTCTTGGTTTCGGGATCTTCAAACACATCAAAGGGGCGTGCCTTTACATACCGAACCCCGTTTTCCAGCGCCTTCCGGTAGAAATTCCAAAAGCCTTTACCGTATGCCTTCAGGTCGTTATAGAAGATCACCGTCTCAACCGACGCGTCGTGCTCCTTTGTAATGATGGTCTGCTTTGCCGCGATCATGCAGCAGACCTTTGAACAGTACGGCACTCCTCCCTCCTTGAGCCCGCGGCCCGCGCACTGTATCCATGCTATCTTGCTCACGTGTTTTTTGTCCGAGGGCCTGATAATCTGCCCGCCGGTCGGGCCACCGGCATTCATCAAGCGTTCAAACTGGATATTGGTTATGACGTTGTCGCAGATATCGTAGCCGTACAGCCCCGGCTCGGGCTCTGCAGGCTTTATTCCCGTTGCAACGATGATGCTCTGCACCTCGATATCCATGGGCCTGTCAGCCTGCCACAGGACAACGGCGTCCTTTCCCTCCTCTTTGCAGGCCTTCACACACAATGCAATGGGGCATTCCCGGCACTGGCTGCAGTCCACAACGCAGCCTCCCACACAGGCCCCCTGCTCCCGCATCTTGCCATATCGGCATCGCGGGTCAATGAATGAGACGTTGGGCACGGCCTGAGGAAATGCCATGGAGATCAGTTTTCGCATGCCTCCGATCTTTCCGTCCAGCTCATGGGGAACACTGACCGGGCATGCCTCCATGCATGCCCCGCAGCCCGTGCACTTCTCCTGATCGATATACGTGGCCCGCTTGAGCAATCGAATCTTAAAAACACTGCCCTCCTTTTTGACCCTTCTTACTTCGGTATTGGTAAGGATCTCGACGTTTGGGTGATTGTCAACCTCATACATGAGGGGGGCCTCTATGCATATCGAGCAGTCATTGGTGGGAAACGTCTTATCAAGCCTCGCCATCATTCCGCCGATACTGGCGGTATCGTCTACCAGATACACCGTGCTGCCATAGTCACCCGCCCGTAACGCGGCGTTTATGCCGGCTATCCCCCCGCCTATGATGAGAATTGCGTTGGACATGGAATTTGCCTATAGTTGGCTCGTTGCATCAGCCGTATTCGTTTATGAGCATGCAGGATTGAGAAGTTAACACTAAGTTAAGACGAAAAAGAGAATCTGCAATCATATTTCCGTCACAACAATGGCCTTGCGTTCACACACGGCCTCACAGGTGCCACAACCCAGGCAATTCTCGGGCCGGCAAGGCAGGGCTATTCCCCCCAGAAACTCAAAGACATCGACGGGGCACAAGTCGAGACACTGGCCGCACCCATTGCACCGCTCTTTGTAGACCTTAATAAGATAAACAGGATATTCCTTTCCTGCCCTTGCCATCTGACACCATTTTTGCCTTGACAAAAGTTTTGTATACAGTATACATTTCATAGTCAAGGAAATACTCTATTTTGAGCATTTTTACCCCGTGCTACATGGAGAGGAAGATCTATGGATACAGAAAAGAAACTCTACCCTGCCTCAAACAACCCCCTGTCTTTCAGGCCAACCAGAGCCCTTCCGAGAGAAATAGCCATCATCGGAGCCGGCACGATCGGGCCTGATATCGGATACTACTTTAAAACGGCCCTCCCAGACATAAAACTCCATCTAGTTGATGTTGTTGAAGAACCCCTTAAGAATGCCGAAAAGAGAATTACCGGGTATGTTCAAAAGGCAACCGAAAAAAGGAAGATGAAAGAGGATCAGGCCACGGCGGTCCTCGACAATATCGTGTATACCCAGGACTATGATCAGATCGGGAACTGCGATCTGGTTATCGAGGCTGCAACGGAAAACATCCCCTTAAAACGGAAAATCTTCGATACCGTTGAAAAAATAGTTGGTGAAGATACCATCATCACCTCAAACACCAGCTCCATACCTGCCGACAGAATCTTTTCGTCCATGAAGAAACCGGAACGAACCACCATTACTCACTTCTTTGCGCCGGCCTGGAGGAGCCTGCCGGTTGAGGTAATTCGGTGGAAGGAAGCCAGTCCGGAGGTCGTTGACTACCTCTTCTGGCTTTTTGCCCAAACGGGCAAGGTCCCCATCATTACCGATAATGTCATCTGCTTTATGCTGGACCGGGTTTTCGACAACTGGTGCAATGAGGCTGCCTACTTGCTCGACTCTGCCACGGCCAGCCAAATCGACTCGGTAGCAGGGGAATTCGTGTTTGCAGGACCCTTCTATGTGCTCAATATGGCCAATGGCAATCCCATTATCATCGAAACTAATACCCTCCAGATGGAGGAAGGTCCCCACTATAGGCCTGCGCCCATCCTTGGCTCCGTTGACACGTGGCACACAGTGCGCCCCGGCAGCACGGTAGAAGTGCCCGAGGAATTGAGGCAGACTATTAGAGACAGGATGCTGGGAATTCTCTTTTCCCAGTCATTCGACATCGTTGATAGGGGCATCGGAACCAAAGCAGATTGTAACTTCGGCTGCCAGGTTGCCTTGGGTTTCAGGAAAGGACCCTTTGATATCATGCACGACCTGGGTGAGGCAGAGGTAGGGCGGATAATGGAGCGGTTTGAGAAAGAGAGGCCCGGGTTTCCACGAGCCAAGAAGCCCCTCTCCGACTACCAGGACTTCAAACGCTTCCTCCTCGTGGATGAGATTTACGGCGTCAAGGTTATCACCCTCAGGCGCCCTCAGGCCATGAATGCAATCAGTGACGAGATCAATAACGAGATCCTCTCGGTCTTGAAGGAGCACACAGATGATCCCTCGGTCAAGGGATTTGTCATCACTGGATATGGCACTGCTGCCTTTTCAGCCGGCGCGGACATCGGCAAGTTCCCGCAGACCCTCGGGAACTGGGATGCAGCAGTTAACTATGCACGGGACTGCGCTCAGGTGCAGCGCTTCATGGATCAGATGGAAAAGCCAATTGTGGCTGCCATTAATGGCATGGCCCTCGGTGGGGGATTGGAGATTGCCCTTCGCTGTCACAGCATCGTGGCTACCAAAAATGCAGTCTTTCAGTTCCCAGAAATTACCCTTGGAATACTGCCGGGGATTGGTGGGTGCATTGTGCCGTATCGAAAGTGGCCTCAGGGCGCAAAGCTCTTTCACGAAATGATCTGCCTGGCGCGGCGGATTAGCGCCCAGGAAGCAGTGGATATCGGGATGGTGACTAAGGTCGTAGATGATTACCCCGCAATGATTAATGAGGCGGTAGAGGAGGTTAAGAAACTACAGGGAAAGATAACCAGAATTCCTGAGGGAAGCGTCGATATCCCCGAAATAACTATCCCTCAACCGCCCATGGCCGGAAAATTGGCCTTGAGCAAAGAGGCCATCTCCGTAACAATAAAAACCATCAAACAGGGTGCCGCCGCCGACACGCTCGCCGACGCCCTCGAGATCGGTTACCAGGGCTCTGCGGAGATCGCCTGCACCGATGCCGCCAAAGAGGGGATCTCGGCCTTTCTGGAGAAAAGGAAGCCGGAATTTAAAAAGTAACCCTTACCAAATCGTATGAAGGAGGCCATCATGGAGCTCTTTAAAGACATGACGATTCTTTCCCTGGAACAGGCCACAACCCTGCCGTATTTGACGTACCTGCTCGCCCAGGATGGCATGAATGTTATTCGGATGGAACATCCTATTTACGGCGATCCAAACAGGATGATCGGGGATAACTACCTTAAAGAAGAAAGGATGAATACCTACTATCTCTGTATCAATTCGGGAAAAAAGGCGATCACCCTGAACCTGGGAGAAGAAAAGGGCCAGGAAATCTTCAAAAAACTCATCACCACCTTCAAGGTAGACATCTTTGCCACCAACCAGCTCCCGAGAAACTACCTCAAACTCCGTATCGATTACGACAAGCTCAAAAGCATTAGACCGGACATCATCTGGCTCGGCATGACCGGTTTCGGCCCTGATATCAACGAGGCAGCCTATGAGCCGGTTCTGGAGGCTCGGTCCGGCCTGATGGATCTGACGGGGGAGCCCGGCGGGGATCCCCAATCGCTCGGCATTCCCCTCGCCGATATGGGTTCCAGTGTCCATGCCTACGGCCTTATCATGAAGGCCCTGCTCAAAAGGGAAAGGACCGGGGAAGGATCGCGCATCGATATCTCCATGCTCGAGTCCTCTGCTTCGTGGCTGACCGTGGCAACAACCTTAACAGCGAGCTTCAATCAAACCGTAACCAGAAGCGGCAATACACACCAGTTCTTTGCGCCGGTCTCGGTCTTTAGGACCAAAACCGGTTATGTATACATTGCCGTCGGCAATGACCGGCAGTGGAAGGCCATGGTAGGCCTACCCCTGTTTCAGGCTCTGGATAAACCGGAATACGAGAAAAACGAGGGAAGAATAAAGGATGTGGCAAACCTTAATGAGTCCCTGGCCAGACTATTCTCCGACATGACCTCCGAAGAACTCACAGCCATATTTAACCAGATCGGGCTGCCTATCAGCAATATAAACAGCATTCCCCAGGTCTTGGAAGACCCCCTGATCAAGAGGAGGCTCCTGAAATCAAAGGACCCTCAATCAGGACTTGAGCTTACCCTGGCGCCACCGCCTTGCGGTACGCCATTTCTCGAATCTACTGACAGGACGTTGTCCTTTCCGCCCCGGTTTGGGGAGCACAACAAGGAGATATATTGCGACGCGCTCGGCTATGCCGAGAATGATCTGGCTGCCTTCAAGGAAAAGGGGGTTATTTAGCTGCAGCCAAGCGATGGCGGGGGCGAAAGATTCTGGCTTCTAAGTCTAACAAACTGTATCGTTAGGAAGTGGCATATGAACATCATCGTACTCATAAAGCAGGTGCCTGACACAACTGAGATCAAGATCGATCCAAAAACAGGCAACCTCATCAGGGAAGGGGTTGAGAGCATCATCAACCCCGATGACCGACATGCCATCGAGGTGGCCATTACCTTAAAGCAGGAATTGGGAGGCAAGACCACCGCCCTGTCCATGGGCCCGCCTCAGGCAATCGACGCCGTGTCCGAGGCCCTCGGCATGGGTATTGACCAGGGCATACTGCTCACCGATAAAAACTTTGCCGGCGCAGATACATGGGCCACGGCCTATACCCTTGGCAAGGCTATACGAAAGATAAAAGGCTATGATCTCGTAATCTGCGGCAGGCAGGCCATCGACGGGGACACGGCCCAGATAGGCCCCCAGATAGCGGAGTTCCTGAACCTGCCCCAACTGACCTATGTCCGGGAGATCGAGGAAATCGATGAAAAGCGGATCGTGGTCAAGCGGGCATTGGAAGACGGGTATGAACGGGTGGAATCACCGCTCCCTGCCCTGATTACGGTCCTCAGGGAAATCAACAGGCCACGGCACCCACGGGTGAGTTTCCTGATCGACGCGTGCCAGGACAAGGCACCGATCAAGATCTGGGATGCGGCGGATCTGGGGGTCACCGTCCAGGAGATCGGCCTGAGCGGCTCCCTGACAAGGGTTATCAAGACCTTTTCCCCAAAAAGCAAACGAGAAGGGGAAATACTGAAAGGCGATACAGACGACGTGGTGAGCCAGCTGATTGGAAGGCTCCACGAGAAGCATCTGGTCTAAACGTAACGGATAGGTACCACTATGGCCATAACGGTTGATTACGAGCTCTGCAATGGTTGCGGACGATGCATAAAGGTTTGTCCTTACGGCGGAATCGAATTGAAAGAGGGAAAGGCAGTGCTTACCGAACGATGTACTGCCTGTGGTGCCTGCATAGAGACCTGTAAGGTTGCGGCAATCAGCTCGGACATACAGGAGAAAGAGATACCGGATTTCAGCGACTTCAAGGGCGTATGGGTATTCGCCGAACACAGGGACGGAACGCTCAACAGGGTCGCCCTTGAACTGTTAGGCCTCGGCCAAACGCTCGCCCAAGGGCTCAATCAAGAGCTGTCGGCTGTTCTCCTGGGCCATGAGGTTGAGCATCTCACCGAAGAGCTCGGGGCATTCGGCGCCCGGAATATCTATCTTGCCCAACACAGACTTCTTGCTCACTACCAGACCACTCCTTACGCTAAGGTCATCTCTCAGCTCATAGGAAAACACAAGCCGAATATCCTTCTGATCGGGGCAACAACCATGGGACGTGACCTGGCGCCACGGGTCTCCATGAGGCTGAATCTCGGGCTAACCGCCGACTGCACGGAACTGACCATAGACCCGACCGACGGTTCACTTCTCCAGACCAGGCCCGCCTTCGGCGGAAATGTTATGGCAACGATAAGGACCGCTTACAGCAGGCCCCAGATGGCAACGGTGAGGCCGGGCGTAATGGAGGCGAAGAGAAAAGACGGTTCATCCGGGTACAGGATAACCGAGAAGGTTGTTAAGCTCCTGGATAAAGACACCCTGACCACGGTGTTGGAAGTTGCACGGGAAGAGAAGAAGGGGGTCAACCTGTGTGAGGCTACAATCATCGTAGCCGGTGGCAGAGGCGTTGGGTCGAAAGAGGGCATGGAATGTCTTTTCTCCCTCGCCGGGGTACTCGGGGGTGAAGTCGCCGGCACCCGGATGGTAATCGAAGAGGGGTGGCTGCCGGTTGAGCGCCAGGTAGGGCAAACCGGTCAGACGGTCAGACCCGAGCTGTATATCGCGTGCGGCATATCCGGTGCCATTCAGCATCGAGCCGGGATGTTGAACTCACGGTACGTTATAGCTGTTAACAAAGATGAGAGGGCACCTATCTTCGAGGTAGCCGACTGGGGTATTGTCGATGACCTCCATGAGGTTGTACCGATATTCAGCAATGCAATGAGAGACAGAAAGGCGAAGCAGGGTGCATGATGGTACGTTCGGATATAGAAGAACTGATGAAAAAGGTCATGGCCAGGTTTGTGGATGAGGAGGTAATCCCTGTCGCCCGGGAGGTGGACGAGAAGGGCGAATTCCCCTTTTTCCTCTTCAGGAAGCTTGCTGATATGGGGGTGCTCGGGATCAGGTATCCAAAAAAGGTGGGCGGTTCAGGAGGAAACACTACACTCTATTGTATCACCGTGGAGGAATTGGCGCGGGGGCTTCTGAGCCTGGCCGCCGCCACCGCCATGCAGTGTCTTATGGCGACCAATGGTCTCTATCTTTACGGCACAAAGGAGATGCATGAAACATATCTGCGCCCCGCGTTGAGGGGCGAAAAGATCGGGGCCTTTCAACTCACCGAGCCTGAGGCAGGGTCCGATCTCGGTAATGTCCGTACGAGGGCCACCAAAACAAAAGATGGGTGGGTTATTAACGGCATGAAGACGTGGTCCACCAGTGGCCCCTATGGTGATTTTCACACGGTCCTCTGTCAAACAGATCCGGATAAGAAACTAAAGGGACTCATGTTCGTTTTCATACCCACCGACACGCCCGGTTTCTCTCACAGCAAGAAATTCGACACCTTGGGTACCAGAACAACCTCGCTCTCTGAGATCTATTTTAACGATTGCCACGTTCCTCCCGAATATATGCTTGGGCAATTGGGAAGAGGCCTCGATGTCTTGTTGACCATCCTTGCCGAAATAAGGGTCATGACCGCCTGCTTATCACTCGGTCTGCATCGGGCCGCCATGGATGATTCCATACGGTATTGCAAAGAGCGAGTACAATTTGGTAAACCTATAGCACAGTACCAGCTCATCCAGGCAAAGATCGCCAACATGGCAGTCAATCTAGAGGCGGGGCATCTCATGTCGTATAAGGTTACCCATCTCATCGACAAGAAGATACCCTGTCTCAATGAGGCCTCTATGGCCAAGTATTTCACCACCGAATCCGCGTGTCACGCAGCAGATGAGGCAACGAGGATCTTCGGCGCCTATGCCTATTCCATGGAATACAACGTCCAGAGATATTATCGAGACAATCGCTTTCTCCTTTATGGCGGAGGAACCCACGAGGTCCTGCAGACCACGATTGCCAGGCAGTATCTCCAGTAGAATCGACTAGACAGTGAGAGATGGAAAAACAATTGTTACCGACAAATGCGTGGAACGCCTTCGAGCTCAGAAGTGTAAAAAGGGAGAACCTCGGCTCCCAGGTCTTTGAACAGGTCAAGGGCATGATTCTGAGGGGTGAAATGTCGCCCGGAAGAAGGATCATCGAGAACGAGGTCGCCGATTCCATGGGCATCAGCCGAACCCCTGTCAGAGAGGCCATACACAGGTTGGCGGCGGAGGGATTTCTGAATCCGTTGCCCAAAGGGGGCTATGCCGTGAGGGGATTGACACTATCCGGTGTTGAAGAAACATTTGATATACGGAGCACCTTGGAGAGCTTTGCCGCCTTTCTCGCGGCCAAGAGATTTGCCGATGAAGAGCTGTTGCCTTTGGAAGAAAAGATCGATGAATTTCAGAGGTATCTGGACGGAAACGACCTTTCAGAACTGACACGCATCAATACCGATTTTCACGAGCTGCTCTATGCATTGAGCAGGAGTCCTCGCCTGATCAAGATGATACATGACCTGAGAGACGATATCTTCCTGCTCAGAAAGGTCATGCTGAATTCCGAGGATATGGCTCCCTTGTCAAACCAGGATCATAGAGAGATGCTGAAGGCCATGAAAAAAAGGGATGCTCAGAAGGTCGAAAAGCTCGTTAAAAAGCACATCTTGAGGGGAAAGGAATTCGTTCTCAGAGAGTTTAAGAAGGGAAATCCGAGCGTCACACAATACTTCTTTGAAGCAACAGACGAAGAGGAGCAGGAATGATGTCCGACAGGGTGATCAGGGTACTCATTGCAAAGCCAGGTCTCGACGGTCATGACCGGGGGGCAAAGGTGATGGCCCATGCGCTGAAAGACGCGGGCATGGAGGTGATATATTCCGGACTTCATCAAACCGTCCCGGCTATCGTGAAGATGGCTGTTCAGGAAGATGTTGACGTGATCGGTCTTTCTATCATGTCAGGGGCCCATATCCCTATCTCTAAGAAGGTAATGGATCTAATCAAGGAAGAGGGTTTGGATAGGGTGATAGTGGTTGTTGGCGGGGTCATACCTGCCAAGGATATCCACGTTCTGAAAGGAATCGGGGTTGCCGGGGTTTTCCCCGGTGGAACGCCGTTTGAGGAATCCGTAAACTTCATCAAGGAAAACGTACCGAGTCGATCATAGGGGGTGTCATGGGAGTCGCCAGATACATTAAGGACGATAAGGACAGGATTGAGGATGTCATCCTGCAATCGGGTATTCATATCAAACCGCTCTATACTCCGGAGGATCTTAAAGAAGTCGGCTTCAATTACACAAAAGACCTGGGCAACTCCGGAGAGTATCCCTTCACACGGGGAATCCACAAACTGGGCTACCGGAGCCGGGAATGGACCACAAGGCAATATACCGGTTTCGGCACTCCGGAAGACACAAACCAAAGATTCAAACTCATGATCAGCCAGGGTCAAACAGGGCTCAATGTGGCATTTGACCTGCCGACCCAAATGGGTTATGACTCAGATGACCCTATGGTGGAGGGAGAGGTGGGCCGTGTCGGTATGGCAATAGATTCCCTGAGGGATTTTGAGATCGCCTTTAAGGACATCGCCCTCGACCGGATTGGTGCCGGCCTTACCATAAACGCCGTGGCCTCGATCATGCTTGCCATGTACCAGGCCGTGGCGGAGAAGTTCGGCTTCTCCAAACAGGCGATAAGCGCCACGCCACAAAACGACATCCTTAAAGAGATCGTCGGCAGGGGGGCATGGATATTCCCGGTAGAACCTGCCGTGCGCTTAATCGGGGATGTTATCGAATACTCCATCAAGGAGATGCCCAGGACCAATCCGGTCAGCGTGGCCGGTTACCATATACGGGAGGCCGGGGCTACACCGGTCCAGGAAATCGCCTACGCCATCCAGATCGCAAATGCTTACATAGACAATGTCCTTGAACGAGGCCATGCCATCGATGAGTTCGTGGCCCGATTCTCATTCAATCTCGACGTATTCGGAAACCTCTGGGAACAGGTTGCCAAATTCCGGGCAGCCAGAAAGCTCTGGGCCAAAAACATCAAGGAGAAGTACGGGGCCAAAAACGACAAGTCAATGTTCTTGCGAGGGATCTTCGGCGGTGGAGGGGGCGGTCTCACCAAGGAGCAGCCCGAAAACAACATCGTCAGGAGCGCCTACTACGCCCTTGCCGCCGCCCTCAGCGGCGCCCAAACAACCGCCCTGTGCTCCTACGATGAGGCCTATACTATTCCTACGCCGCATGCCGCCTTAATCTCCCTGAGGACACTCCAACTCCTCATGGATGAGGTAGGATTGAGGGATACCGTTGACCCCTTGGCAGGATCATATTTCATCGAAACCCTCACCAAACAGATGGAGGCAAAGATCGTTGAGGAGATGGCCAAGATTGATAAGATGGGCGGCATGGTGAAGGCGATTTCAACAGGGTCCATCCAGAAAGAGGTGGCCCGGCAGGCCTACGAGTTTGAAAAAGGGGTTCAACGCAGCGAGCTGATCAAGATAGGGGTAAACAAATATACCGGAGGGGAGCAGGGAGAGGTAGAGCTTCATGAGTACAGCGATACGTCGGCAATAGAGCAGATAAAGAGCCTAAAAGAGGTCCGGAGAACACGGAACGGCAAAGAGGTCGCCTCCTCGCTTAAGGCATTGGAAAAGGCTGCCAGGAACGAGGAAAACGTTATGCCGTATCTCGTCGACTGCTGCAAGGCTTACGCTACCGTTGGTGAGATGACCAGCGTGTTCAGAAATATCTTTGGAGAATTTGTTGAGCCGTCCATATTCTAAAACAGAAAGGAGGTGAGGATCTCGGTAACACACGGCTGTGTCTCGTTAATCCTTAACCAATCAAAAGGAGGCATAAGAAATGAAAAAGAATACGCTCGTAACGCTACTTGGAGTTGCTGTTGTAGCATTTCTCATAGGCAGTCTTCTCCCAGTATCATCCCTTGCAGCTCCCTTAAAACTTAATTATGCAAACTTCCCGCCAGCACCTACCTTTCCCTGCGTTCAAATGGAGAGATGGAAAGAGGAGGTTGAGAAGAGAACCGGCGGCCAAGTAGCCATCAACACCTACCCGGGGGGGACCCTGCTTGACGCAAAGAACATGATGGACGGCGTCATCGCCGGACAGGCTGATATTGGCTGCCTGTGCATGGCCTATCAGCCGGGCAGGTTTATCGTTACCAATGCCACTGCACTACCCCTGGGCTTTCCCAATGCTACCGTAGCAAGTTTAACGCTCTGGGACCTTTACAGAAAGCAAAAGCCTGAGGAATTTGCCAAGGTCAAGGTTCTTACCATGTTCACCTGCGCTCCTGCAAACATCTATGCCAAGAAACCGGTCAGAAGCCTGGAAGACCTTAAGGGTCTGGAGCTCAGGGCCTCCGGTGGCGTTGCCCAGTATTTGAAAGCATTGGGTGCAGCCCCCGTTGGCATGCCCCAGTCGGAAGCACCTGAAGCCCTTCAGAAAGGTGTCGTCCAGGGTGCAGTCTCCTCCCTGGAAACGCTCATGGATTTCAAATATGCTGAACTCTGCAAGTATGTGACCATGATTAATGGACCGGTTTACCCCTTTGCCGTTGTCATGAACATGGAGAAATGGAACTCCCTGCCAAAAGACATACAAGAGGTTATGGACGGCCTGGGAACGGAGCAGGCCTTCTGGACCGGCAATTACATGGACAAGCACGTTGAAGAATCGGTTGAGTGGTCTAAGAAGAATCACAATATAGAGATTATTGAATTAACGGAAAAAGAGCTCGACAGGTGGGATGGGATGGTCAAGCCATTAATCGACGAGTGGTCCGATGAGGCTAAGGCCAAGGGACTCCCGGCCCGCACAATCTTAAAGGATATAAAGGTAGCCAGGGACTATCATTCCCGATTCTAAGGAAACGAGGGGGCTACGGATTTCGGGGTAACAAACACCGAAATCCGTATATCCCCCTCCGCTCAAACATACTGAGTCGCATAGACCGATATGGAACAACTGGAAAAGATCAGCAGGTTTCTGAATCAGGCCCTTATATGGATGGGGGGTTTCTTCCTGGTGACAATGATCCTCTTGACCTGCGCAAACATATTTCTGCGCCTCATCTGGACACCCATTAGGGGCACCTTTGAGCTCATGGGCTTTTTCAGCGCCATCGTCGCTGCCTTTGCCCTTGGGTACACCCAGATACATAGGGGTCACATAGGAATTGACATAGTGGTGAATCAATTCTCAGCAAAGATCCAAAGAATCCTTAATGGAATCAATTACTCCATCTGCATGATTTTCTTTTCAATTGCAGGCTGGCAAATAGCACGGTGGGCGACAGTCTTGCGAAAAACTGGGGAGGTCACAGAAACGCTCAGAATCATCTTCTATCCCTTCATTTACGCAGTTGCCCTTGGCTGCATCATCCTTGCCCTAGTCCTCCTCGTTGATCTAATGAAAGTGCTCATTCAAGGGAAAGGGAGTCCTTAGATGGACCTAGTGCTGATTGGCATACTCGGAATCATCGTCTTACTCCTCGTGTTATTCTTTCTAGGAATGCCCGTTGGTTTTGCTATGGCAGTTGTGGGATTCTGCGGGTTTAGTTATGTCGTTTCCTTCAAGGCGGCCTTCAATATGGCAGGTACCGACCTGTGGATCACCTTCTCCAAATATGGCCTCACCGTAATACCCCTTTTTGTCTTCATGGGGTACCTGGCATTTAGCGCAGGGATAGCTGAAAGGCTTTACAACGCCGCATACAAGTGGGTGGGTCACTGGCCGGGCGGTTTAGCTATCGCCACAATAGGGGCTGACGAACTTTTCGCTGCTATCTGTGGCTCCAATACCGCTACAGCAGCTACCATGGGTGCAATAGCTTTGCCACAGATGAAAAAGTACAACTATGACACTCGATTAAGCAGCGGCACGGTTGTCACGGGCGGCACCCTTGGCACCGTTATGCCTCCCAGCGTGGTCATCATCGTCATCGGTTTGCAAACAGAACAATCCATAGCCAGGCTTTTCCTTGGAGGCATTTTGCCTGCCATCCTTTTGGGAATGCTCTTCGTGCTTACCATCCTTGTTCTTTGCCGACTCAATCCCACGTTTGGTCCGCCGGGGCCGAAGACGAGTTTCACGGAGAAGATAAAATCCCTCACCGGGGTCATTGAGGCGTTAGCTATATTCGTCCTGGTAATCGGGGGGTTGTTTATTGGTTTCTTTACCCCGACCGAGGCGGGCGCGGTCGGTGTGTTTTGCACCTTTATCGTGGCTTTGGCAGCCCGGAGGCTGACCTGGAACGGCCTCCGCAACGCTATCCTGGAAACGCTGAAGATATCGTGCATGGTCTTTGTCCTTGTTACAGGAGCAATAATCTTTGGTCGATTTCTGGCAGTAACCAGAATACCGTTCATGGTGGCAGATTATGCCGCCTCGCTTCCTGTATCCCCTTACGTCATTTTGGCATTCGTGCTGATGGTCTATTTGATAGGTGGCTGTGTTATGGACGCCCTGGGATTTCTCGTGCTTACCATCCCGATATTCTTTCCCCTGGGGATTGCCCTTGGTTTTGATCCTATATGGTACTCGATAATCTTAACCATGGTAACTACCTTGGGAGCAATCACTCCTCCCGTAGGTGTCAACATATACGTAGTCAAGGCATTGGCACCTGAAATAGGCATTGGCACTATTTTCAAAAGCGTAAGCTTCTTCTTGTTGGCGTGCATTGTATCCATGGTTATTTTGATAGTCTTTCCCCAAATTGTTCTATTTATACCTGGACTGGCTCACTAGGTTTGAGAGTCAACGTATTCTTTTTTTTCAAAATGAGATGGTACTGAAAGACCAATCTCCTCACCTTCACTGAAAGGAGGAATACCGAAACTCCCTTTTCTTGCGGGAGACTTCCGGCTTGTCAAGTGGGACCGACCAAGAAAGAGAAGGGCTTTTGAACGCTTGCTAGTTCACCATGAAGAGGTAAGAGGAGTCATGAAAAAGACTTTTATGCCCTCTGTAGGAAGCCAAGATGAGTTGCTGGATCTTCAGCTTCGGGGGCTTCAATGGACAGTAACGCATGCCTACCAAGGCTCCGATTTCTACAGAAAAAGATTCGATGAAGTCAAAATAAAACCAGGTGACATACGATCCTTAGATGACCTCAAAAAACTGCCCTTTACCACGGCCCAGGATCTGCAGGATGGTTATCCCTTTCCGCTGAGATCGGTACCCTTCAGGGATATCGTGAGGATCCACGCCTCATCCGGCACAACGGGCAAGAGAAAGGTGCTCTGCTATACCCAGAAGGATATCGATGACTGGGGAGCATTCTTTGCCCGATGCTATGAGATGGCTGGGTTAACGGCAGAGGACCGGGTGCAGATTGCAGTGGGATATGGGGTGTGGACGGCAGGGGTTGGCTTTCAGTTGGGCTGCGAGCGGTTCGGCGCCATGGCTATTCCTGCCGGACCGGGCAATATCGATATGCAGTGCACCTTTCTGATCGATCTTCAATCCACGGCCCTCTGCTGCACTGCCTCCATGGGGCTGCTTATGGCGGAGGAGGTTGAAAAACGGAACATAAGGGATCAGATAAATCTCAAAAAGGTCATCTTCGGCTCCGAGCGCTCGAGTGAGGCTATGCGGAGAAGAATCAAGGAGCTTCTCGGCGTGGAGCATATCTTCGATATCCCCGGCATGACCGAGCTATACGGACCGGGAACAGGTCTCGACTGTGTTTACCACGAGGGCATCCACTATTGGGCGGACTATTATATCCTCGAGATACTCGATCCCGAGACCCTTGAGGAGGTGAAGGATGGAGATGTGGGGGAGATGGTGGTGACGACCCTGCGAAAGGAGGGTGCCCCCCTTATCAGGTACAGGACTCGCGATCTCACCAGGATTATCCCAAAGCGATGTTCCTGTGGATCGATCCTGCCCATGCACGATGCCCTCCTGGGAAGATCCGATGATATGTTCATCATCAGGGGCGTCAATATCTACCCCAGTCAAGTAGACGCTATCGTTTCTCAAATGCCCGGCGCGGGAAGCGAATACCAGATTATTCTCGAACGAAAACAAGACGGCAAAGACTACATGGCCGTAAAGGTGGAAAGGGCCACCGGTGCCGATCCGTCAGAGGATGAGGAATTAAGGAAAAACCTGGAAAACGAGATCAAGAAACAGATTCTGGTGAGCGGTGCCGTAACCGTGGTTAACTACGGTGAGCTCCCCCGGTCTGAGAGAAAGAGCAAGCGCGTGTTTGATAATCGTGATCAGTAGCAGGGAAAGAAATGGATTGCTAACCTAACCCAAATAGGAGACTGAGGTGAATACGTTCGACTACCTGATGCCTACGAGTCTTGATGAGGCCATCTCCCTGTGCGCAAGCCATGGAGAAGAGGCCCTTTACGTGGCCGGCGGGACCGATGTCATGGTCAAGGTCAAAGAGGGCAAGATCAGCCCCCAGTATCTGATCTCCCTGAGGCACCTGCAGGAGGGCCTCGACCATATAGAGTATAAGAACGGGGAGCTGAAGATAGGCGCTCTTGCAACCCATCGTATGCTTGAGCTCTCTCCCGTCATACGGAGAGATTTCCCTATGCTGTTCGATGCCGTCCAAAACATCGGTTCCGTGCAAATTCGAAATGTGGCTACCATTGGCGGCAATATCGCCAACGCAGTACCATCGGCCGATGGCGCGATCCCGCTGATCACCCTGGGGGCTCGGGTCAGAATCAAGGGGCCTCGAGGGGAACGGTCTATGGCCCTTGAAGATCTCTTTGTCGGCCCAGGGCAGACACTCCTGGAGCAGGGGGAAATCGTTCTGGAATTCGTGATCCCAGAGCTGCCTCCCCATACCGGAGGGGCTTATTGGAAACACACTCGAAGAGCTGCAATGGAATTGCCCTTACTGGGAGTTGCCGTTTTGCTTTCCCTGGATGATGATCTGCAAACCTGTGCCGAGGCGAGAATTGGCCTCGGGGTTCTGGGGCCGACCCCCATGAGGGCAAAAAAGGCCGAAGCCACCCTGAAGGGAAAGAGATTGGACGATGAAACTCTTGAAGAGGCAGGGAAGGCTGCGGCGGCCGAGTGCAAAGCCAGAGACAGTATACGAGGAAAGGCATGGTACCGCAGGGAAATGGTCGAAGTTCTGGTACAGAGAATGGCACGGCTGGCGATGGAGAGAGCACAATAACTTCTTGGGAGGTGCTTCTATGAAACAGGTTATCTCGTTCGTATTGAACGGCGACCGGATGGAGTTGGAAGTCGAGTCTCATTGGACCCTCCTCTACCTCTTGAGGGAACATCTGGAGATAACGGGCACAAAGCCCGGTTGTGAGTCCGGTGAATGCGGGGCTTGCACCGTGCTGGTAAACGGCAAGGCGATCAACTCATGTATTTTCCCTGCCATGGAGGTCCATGGGGCAACCGTTATCACCATCGAGGGACTGGCTAAGCCCTCCGGCGAGCTCCATCCGTTGCAGAAGGCGTTTGTCGAGCACGGAGGTGTTCAGTGCGGGTTCTGTACGCCGGGCATGATCATGGCTGCCAAGGGCCTCTTGGATGAAAACCCCAATCCAACGGAAGATGAAATTCGCCATGCCCTTGCCGGAAACATCTGCCGGTGTACCGGTTATGTACAGATTATCGAGGCAGTCATGGCTGCAAGCCGGACCGCTTCCCAGCAATAAGTTGTGGCGCCAACAACGGATCAGAATAATCACGGAGGTTACCATGGAAGCATTAGGGAGTGTCGGCAAGAGGGTCCCCAAACTGGATGCCGCTGACAAGGTAACGGGAAGAGCGGTATACATTCAGGATCTCAAGGTGCCGGGGATGCTGTACGGCAAGATCCTGCGAAGCAAATACCCCCACGCTAGAATCATCCATATTGACACATCAAAGGCAAAGAAACTTCTGGGTGTCCGTGCCGTCATTACAGCTGAAGATGTTCCCGAGGTGCGTTTCGGATTAATGAAAGACCAGCCGGCGCTAAAAGGGCAGAAAGTCAGGTCATACCGTGACGAAGTCGCTGCCGTTGCAGCCATCGACCCTCAGATCGCCGAAGAGGCCATCAGCTCAATTGAGGTGGAATATGATTCCTTGCCCGGTGTATTCAATCCGGAAGAAGCTATGAAGGAAGGTGCTCCCCTCGTTCACGAGGAGAACAAGAGCAATGTCCTCAAGATCCCGTGGAAGCTCGTGGAGGGGGACGTGGACCAGGCGAGAAAGGATTCGGCCTTTGTGGCAGAGGATAGTTACGATTTGACGTGGGTTACCCATTGTTGTATGGGAACCGAGGGGGTGATCGCCGATTTCGACCTGCGAAACAACTTAACCGTGTACCGAAACACCCAGATTCCCTACCTTGCTCAGAGGGACTTCAACGATGCCTTGCGGGCCATGGGGCTCAAGGGGAGCAAATCACGGGTAATTAAACCCACCATTGCTGGAGGGTTTGGCAGCAAGCTTGACACCTACGCCTTTGAATATATCGCCATCCTGCTGGCATACGTGACACGAAAACCCGTTAAGATCCTGCAAACCCGCGAGGAGGAGTTCCGTTACACCTCGACCAGACAGCCGGCTATCGTCAATATTGCCCAGGGCTGCGATCAAAACGGCAAGCTCACCTTCAGGGATATTTCGATGACCCTCGACAACGGTGCTTACACATCCTGGGGAGCAACGACACCATCGGTGATGATGATGCCCATATCTTCCCTCTACAAGGTGCCGAATGTCCGGTATGAGGCAACGTGTGTGTATACGAACAACACTTGGTCTCAGGCGATGAGGGGTTACGGTAACCCCCAGGCGACCTTTGCCATCGAATCCAATTTGGATCAGCTTGCCCTTGAGGCTGGCATCGACCCCATGGAATTTCGGCTCATCAATGCCAATGAGCCCGGGGAGATCACGCCTCAGCGTTTTAAGATTACGACCTGCGGACTGAAGGAGTGTATCTGGGAAGTAGGGAAGAGGCTTGAGTGGGAGAAACGAAAGAAGGGAGCAAAGATAGAGGGCAGAGGTATCGGGATGGCCTCCCTGATCCATGTAGGCGGCGGGGCCAGGGTCTACAAGTCGGACGGCTGCGGCACCATTGTCAAGGTCGATGACTTCGGAACGGTAAGCGTGTTTACGGGAGCCACTGATATCGGACAGGGGGCCGAAACGGTCATCGCCCAAATGGTGGCCGATGAGATTGGTGTGATGCCGGAGGATGTCACCATTATCGACAACGATACCGATGTCTGCCCCTGGGACGTGGGCGTCCATGCTAGCCGGACCACCTTTGTAGCCGGCAACTCGGCCCTCATGGCAGCCCGGAAGGTTAAAGAGCAGATCCTGAAGATCTCCGCGGGATACGTCGACCGATGGAAGGACAAAGAGGGGAACAGGCACGAAACCAAGCTCGATGACGACCCGGCAAACCTCTTTGTCAGGGATCGTATGATTTGCTCTGCCACAGATCCGGAAACCAAGGTCTCGCTCGGAAAGATTCTCCGGGGGGCCCATTACAGCCAAGGCGGAACTATGATCATGGCCGAGCACTTCTACGACCCCGACAACGAAAACCTGGACCGCGAATTTAAGGGTAACCTCTCCAAGACCTATGCGTACGGAACCCACGGGGTAGAAGTGGAGGTGGATAAAGAAACCGGTAAGGTAAAGATTCTTAAGTACATAGCTGCCCATGATGTGGGCCGCGCCATCAACCCCATGCTTCTGGAAGGACAAATCTATGGGGCGGCAGCCATGGGTACCGGGTATGCCCTGACCGAGCAACTGATCCTGGAAGAAGGGAAGGTGATGAATGCCAACTTCCGAGACTACAAGATACTCACGGCCAAGGATGTGATCCCGGTTGAGCCTGTAATAGTAGAGACAATGGACCAAGACGGGCCTTACGGGGCCAAGGGCATCGGGGAACCGGGCTGTGTTCCGTCGGCTCCGGCTATTGCAAATGCAATCTACGATGCCATAGGAGTCAGGATAAAGAGCCTCCCCATTACCCCCGAGAAGATTGTGGAGGCATTAAGGGGGAAAAAGTAAGAAAACCAAGGCCCTGGGGTGAAACGCAAGAGACTTGACTTAGAAATAGTAGCTCCTGGCCCTAACCTTGGACATAGCTGGACCGCACCGGAGAAAACCAGCTTGAACGAATCCTCTTGAAAAACGCCCGTAGTCTTTTCATGCACCCTCACGGGCCTCTGTGGTATCTTGATGAATCGGGAGGTCGACATTTTCGCTGCCGAGGTCCTTTTTCGAGCCCTTACCCTCTCTTTTCTATCGGTACGTAATCCCTCTTTTTGGGCCCCATGTAAACTTGGCGGGGCCGGTTGAGCTTCCAATCGGCATCTTCGTGGCTTTCCTTCCACTGGCTGATCCACCCGGGAAGGCGGCCTATAGCGAACATTACCGGGAACATGTTCAACGGAATCCCAATTGCCCTCAGAACAATACCACTGTAAAAGTCCACGTTGGGGTAGAGATGATGGTCTATGAAGTAGGGGTCTTTCAGGGCAATCTCCTCGAGCCTTTTGGCAATATCCAGGAGGGGGTCCTCCCGCTTGAGCTTCTTTAAGACCATATCACACATCCCTTTCATGATATTGGCCCTCGGGTCATAGGTTTTGTAAACCCTGTGGCCAAAACCCATTAACCGAAAAGGATCATCCTTATCCTGTGCCCTGGCTACATAGGGTGCCACATCCCCCCCACTGTCATGGATCTCCTGCAGCATTTCCACGACGGCCTGGTTAGCCCCTCCATGCAGAGGACCCCACAGAGCCGCAATCCCCGCAGAGATGGCTGAATAAAGATTGACCCGAGCGCTACCCACCAGCCGGACAGCCGCCGTAGAACAGTTCTGCTCGTGGTCAGCGTGGAGGATCCAGAAGACATTGAGGGCCTTCACGATGTCATCATCGATTACATAGGGCTTAACCGGGGAATCGAACATCATGTTCAGGAAGTTTGCACAATAGAGCAGATCATGCCTCGGATAGATCACCTTGCGGCCCCTGGAGATCCTGTATGACATTGCGGCTAAGGTTCTCACCTTGGAGAGAAGCCGAGCAAAAGCGAGGTTTATCTCCTCTTCTTCGGTGCGCTCGGGGATTTCCGGATAGAATGCCCTCAGGGCGTTCACCATAGACGCCAGAATTCCCATGGGATGGGCCCCTCTCGGAAATTTCTCGAAGTATGCTCGCATGTCCTCGTGGACGAGTGAATGATCATTTAAAAAGGCGGAGAAGCGATCCAACTCATCCCGTGTAGGCAACTCCCCATTGATTAGTAAGTAGGCGGTCTCCACAAACCTCGAATGTTCCGCTAATTGCTCAACAGGGATACCCCTGTACCGCAAGATTCCCTTCTCGCCGTCCAAAAAGGTGACACTGCTTAGGCAACTTCCGGTATTCGCAAAGCCTGGATCAAGGGTAATGAGCCCGGTCTCCGCGCGAAGATTGGATATGTCGATTGCCGTCTCCCCTTCGGATCCCCTTACAATGGGTAATTCAAAGGTCTTTCCGTCAACCATGAGCTTGGCCGTTTCTACCATTTCTCTCCCCTTCCCAGGTGTGTTAAGATTTGGCTATATAGCAAAACTGGCCCCTCTTGGCCACCAAAAAGAACGGGCTACCCTCCTGTTTGATGTAATTTCTTTTGATTTTGGGACAAGAATATGAAAGAAAGGCGGATTGACACATTCTTACCTGTTAGACTAAAAGGATGACAGGTAACCCTGGGGCGAACAAACACGAGTCTCGGTCAGGATAGTGGGGGCACGTTTCATTAAACACGGGAAAAGGAGCGATAGGGTGGCATACACGGATCACATAGCCGGGCAGATCCTGGCCGAACACCTCGTAGAGGGGAAGTTGGTGCCAGGCACGGAGATCGGCATTTGTATAGATCAGACCCTTACTCAGGACGCCACCGGCACCTTGGTGTATCTGGAGTTTATGGCATTGGGACTTGACCGCATACGAACCAGGCGTTCGGTCTCGTATGTAGATCACAACACCTTGCAGACGGGCTTCGAAAACGCCGATGATCATCTCTTTTTGCAGTCCGCAGCGGCGCGCTACGGGGTATACTTCTCACGGCCGGGCAACGGGGTGTGCCATCAGGTGCACCTCGAGCGCTTCGGCATGCCCGGACAGACACTCCTGGGATCAGACAGCCATACTCCCACCGCCGGGGCCCTGGGAATGCTCGCAATGGGGGCCGGGGGCATGGACGTGGCACTTGCCATGGCCGGAGCGCCCTTTTTCATGGTAGTGCCCCGTGTCGTGCTGGTGCATTTGACTGGCCAATTACCACCATGGGTCGGCGCCAAGGATGTAATCCTTTACCTCTTAAAGAATCTCACCGTAAAGGGCGGTGTCGGAAAGATCATCGAGTACGGCGGTCCGGCCGTGAAGAGCCTCAGTGTGCCTGACAGGGCTACCATCACGAACATGGGAGCCGAATTGGGTGCCTGGAGCTCTCTTTTCCCTTCAGACGATATGACCAAGCAGTTTCTCGATGCTCAGCAGAGGGGAAACGACTGGTTCCCAATTTGTGCCCGTGATGGAGCAGAATATGATGAGATAATCGAGATTGATCTTTCTCAGCTTGAACCGCTGGTTGCGTGCCCTCCAAGCCCGGATGCGGTCAAGCCTGTGAGAGAACTCTCGCACGTGAGGGTTGATCAGGTAGCAATCGGCAGCTGCACCAATTCCTCTTATCGTGATCTCAAACTGGTAGCCGAGCTCTTACGGGGCAAAAAGGTGCCCCCTCACGTGAGCCTGGTAATCGCTCCGGGATCGCGTCAGGTCCTTTCCATGCTGGCAAAGGAGGGCAGCCTGGCTGATATGATACATGCCGGGGCGCGGATATTGGAGGTAGCGTGCGGCCCATGCATCGGCATGGGCCAGGCGCCTCCATCCGGTGGCGTCAGCGTACGCACATTCAACCGGAATTTTCCAGGTCGAAGCGGCACGCCTGACGCGGCTGTTTACCTGGCCGGTCCCCAGGTGGCTGTGGCTGCGGCACTAACCGGCCGTCTTGTTCATCCCGAGGACCTGGGCACCCCACCTTTAGTGGAAGATCCGGAAGACTTCCTCATTGACGATTCGATGATTATCTCTCCACCCGCCCATCCGGGAGCGGTTACGGTACGCATGGGCCCCAATATCAAGCCCCTGCCCGAGTTAGAACCCATGCCAGACACCCTTCAACTCAAGATACTGCTCAAGGTTAAAGACAATATTACAACCGATGATATTCTGCCGGGAGGAGCGCAGGTGCTGCCGCTCCGGTCAAATCTTCCCGCCATCTCGGAATTCGTTTTCGCCTCCATAGCCCCTGGCTTCGCGGACAAGGCCAGAGCAGCAGACGGTGTGGCCATTCTGGGAGGAGAGAACTACGGCCAAGGTTCGAGCCGCGAACACGCCGCCCTGGCGCCCCGATACCTCGGAGCCCGGGCAGTACTGGCAAAGTCCTTTGCCCGTCTTCACCGGGCCAACCTCATCAATTTCGGTGTCTTGCCGCTCTTGATCGGAGATGAAGGCTACGGTCAAATAGCGGAGGGTGATGGTATCGAAATCTCCGATCTCCATGCGGCATTGGCCGAAAGGGATGGGGTGGTCGTCAGGATCAGGGGCAAGGCCCTTACGGGTGAAGGCAAGCTAGACCTTTCGAACCAGGAACGGAATATCCTCCTGGCAGGTGGGCGCCTGAATTTTCACCGCCGGAAACTGGCGGTGGACGATCAATCATCAGGGGAATAGGGTCTGGGCGAGAAACTGAGAGCATACTATACTGCGGGAGAAACGATATGGTTGACGAGATGAACGAGGCCGAAAAGGCCGGTGAAATCATAGAGTGGGACGCTGATGGGCGGCCTGTAGCGCCGGAGAATCCGATCATCCCCTATATGGAGGGTGACGGAACGGGACCGGATATCTGGGCTGCTGCTCGACCCGTGTTTGACGCGGCAGTTCATCATGCCTATGGGGGGAAACGTCGTATCATCTGGCATGAATTGCTTGTTGGAGAGAAGGCTCAAAGGGTCTACGGGCCAGGCCGCCTCTTACCCGAGAAGACCTTTGAGGATATCGCCCGGTATGGGATCTCCATCAAAGGCCCCCTGACAACGCCTGTGGCGGGTGGTTTCCGCTCGCTCAACGTGGCGTTGAGGCAGCGATTGGATCTGTATGCCTGCGTACGGCCGGTACGCTATTTCCCCGGCGTGCCAGCGCCCGTTGTCCATCCCGAGAAGGTTAACGTCGTGATCTTTCGGGAAAACACCGAGGACGTGTATGCCGGGATAGAGTGGGAGGCAGGGTCGCGGGATGCCGCAGAGGTGCTGGCGTTGATTAACAAAAAACTGAAAGACTCCAGCCGCCAGTTGGTCTCACTTGAAAGCGCCGTCGGGGTCAAAACGATGAGCGAGTTCAACTCCCGCCGTCTGATCCGTCGTGCAATCCAATATGCCCTGGAGAACGGCTATCCGAGCGTAACCCTCGTTCATAAGGGCAATATCATGAAGTACACGGAAGGTGCATTTCGCAATTGGGGTTATCAGGTCGCGCGGGAAGAATTCCCCGAACAAACAATAACCGAAGCGGAACTGTACGAGAAGCTTAACGGTCAACTCCAGCCGGGCGTAATCGTCATAAAGGACCGGATCGCAGATGCCATGTTCCAGCAGTTACTGTTGCGACCGGAAGAATTCGGGGTTATCGCCACACCCAACCTGAACGGCGATTACCTATCCGATGCGGCGGCAGCCCAGGTGGGCGGTCTGGGAATGGCACCGGGCGCAAATATTGGAGATCGTTGCGCCCTTTTCGAGGCCACCCACGGCTCGGCACCCAAGTACGCGGGCCAAGACAAGGTTAACCCCAGCTCTGTCATTCTGTCCGGCGTAGAGATGCTCCGCTTCATGGGGTGGCCAGAGGCCGCGGACCTGATAGTCCAGGCCCTTACCCAAACGATTGCCCAAGGGACTGTCACCTATGACCTTGCCCGGCAGATTCAAGGCGCACGTGAGGTTGCGTGCTCCGAGTTTGGTGCGGCCATACGAGAGAACATTAAAAGGAGGGCAGGATAAGGGCGAAAGCTCCCCCCGGATTATGTGGCCTTTCTCCGTGCTAACTTTCTCCGCTGAGTTAAAGCAAGCCACAAACAAGCTTGTGGAGGACCGGGTCTTTTTGCCAAAGACATAGGCTCACTATCTCGTACCTTGGATACAGACCCTCTTGGGGTGACTATGCGTGCTTAAGAGACGTGCGAAGCCTGCCGGTTGCAGCCATATCGATCTTCATGGTCTTCGGATCGATCACAACACCGTAGTGCCTCCTGGCACCTTCTGTGCTTACGTACCCGTCCAGCACATCGCCTTCAACGAGTTCTAATTCACGTTCCAAGGGATCTCCATATCCGCCCCCACCGGCAGCATCCATGGTAACCACGTCACCGGGCCCCAATTGGGTCAAGCCATAAGGGTTTCCCCGCTCCCCATTAACGAGGAACTGGGCCTTGGCTCCATCTTTACCTCCGAAAAGCCCCTCAGGGGGGTGGCGGTATCTTCCGGACTGAATCCCCAGATTTACGGGCGGGATCGGCGCATAGTCGTCATCGGGTACTCTGAAAACCACCCTTCTCCCGAGCCCCCCCTTCATTCTGCCTGGGCCTGCGGAATCGCAAAGCAGTTCCCTCTTTTCCACAATCAGCGGCGTATCGCTCTCGAGAATTTCAACAGGAGTATTTGCCCCGTTTGCAGGGAATATGTAGTCGTAGTAACCGTCGTTTCTCGAGCTGGCACCCATACCTCCGCCCCTGATTATTACCGAATGAAATGGCCTTCCGTCATTTCGCTTCCCATAAAACACGTTCATGGTAGCAGGCGTACCCCCACTGCCGGCAATAACACGGTCAGGCAGCGCCTCTGCCAGTGCCCTGTACACTATCTCAGTCAAGAAATGCCCGACCTGCATCCGCGCCGCCACAGCTACGGGAAACATGCAGTTGACTACGCTCCCTTCAGGCGCCTTCAGGGTAAGCGGTCCGGCACAGCCGTCGTTATTGGGCATGTCAGGGTCGAAAATGCTCTTTACGGCCATGTGAACATAGGCATAGGTGAAATTATACACCACATTGCCACCCCAACCTACATGGGGAGAAGAACCCTCAAGGTCTACGATGATATCACTTCCCTTTACCTCTACAGCTGCTTTAATGACTACATCCTCTCTTCCCTCCATCTGTTCTATGATCCCCTCGGAGCGGTAGATGCCGTCGGGGACCTTCTCAATGGCGTCTCTCATGCTCTTCTCGGTGCGACTGATGATCTCGTCTGCAAGATCGTCCAGCCCATCCAGATCATACTCCTCGAGCATCTGCCCCACCTTTTCCTCGCACACATGGTTTGCCGCTATCTGGGATCGGATATCACCGATAACCTCATCGGGCGTGCGGACATTCCATCGGATCATCGCAAGCACTGCCTCGTTAACAACACCGCCATCGTAGAGTTTCACGAGAGGTATGAAAAGACCGTCCTCGAACACATCGTGGTTATCGGATGATACCCGGCCGCCGATGTCGGAATGATGAAAAACGCAGGCCGTAAATGCCGTTACTTGCCTCTTATGGAAAATGGGGCTCATAACGCAGACGTCGTTCAAGTGGCCGGCGAGGGCCCATGGATCGTTGGTTATGAAAATATCACCATGCCGGTAACTATCCGCAGGCAGTTTGTTGACCAGGTTCTTTATACCCAGCGCCATCGCCCCTGACTGGCCTGGAGTTGCAAATGTCCCCTGGGCCAGTTCTCGTCCCTTTCTATCCGTAAACATGCAGGTATAGTCGTGGGCGTCTCTCAGAAGACTTGAAAACGCCGTTCGTGCAACAGCGCCATCAGCCTCGTCAACGATGGAAATCATCCTGCGCCACAGAATCTCCAAGGTTATGGGGTCGAACGTTCGGGCCATGTTCATACCTCCTGAACTGTATGAGGGCTGCCGGCACTGGCATCATAGAACAATAGGCTATGAACCTGTATCCTGCTCATGGATATCGCCGAGAATGGCTCGTCACAGCCCCTGAAACCATCCCGGTTGAACGAGCACGAGCTATTCTGCCAGCTCTATCCAGAGGAATCCGAAGTCGTCAACCGAAATAGCCGTATCCTCACCAGCGATAACGGTCGATTCCCTCTCCTCAATAATTGCAGGGCCTTGAAATACCGCGCCCGGGAGAAGCTCATACCGATCGTAAACGGTGTAGGGGATAAAATCCCTGGCAATCCCGGAATATGCCTGGCGCTCGCCCTTTATCGCATCTCTGAGCGAGCCTCCCTGTTTCTTGATCTTGGGCAACTGCAACAGGCGCTCGGGCAGACTGGCTCTCACCTTGAAGTTAATAAACTCGACGGGTGAGTCGGGATAGGTTCGGCCATATACTCTCTCATATGTCTCATCAAAGCGCCTTCGTATGTCTTCCCTCTTGACCTCGGTGAAATCGGTTTCGGGAATGGGGATGTTTGTTTCGGAACCTTGCCCGATAAAGCGAACATCCACTGACCGCTCAAAGGCGATGTCCTCAGCTGACCCTGTTTTCTGGAGTGTCCGTGCTCCCTCCGCCTCCATCCCCTTGAAGATCCCTTCGATAGCAACGAAATCGGCCACATCAAGCGAAACCTTATGGCTTCTCACCAGATCAAATGCCCGGGGTGCGGTGAAGAATCCCAGTGCTGATCCAACGCCGGCGTTGGGGGGAACGATTAACCGTGGTGCTCCCAGTTTTTTTGCCATGCCATAGGCGTGCACCGGGCCTGCACCACCAAAGGCGGCAACGGTGATGATCTTTGGGTTTCCACCTTTTTCGGCAATGTGCGTCTTTGCAGCTGCTGCCATCGTTTCATTAATGAGATCATGGATGCCCCACACCGCCTGCATAAAGGGAACCCCCAAGGGGCCGGCGATCCTTTCCTCAATACCCTTTTGAGCGGCCTCCTTGTGAAGCCTCATATCTCCGCCCAGGAAATAGTTCTCATCCAGATAGCCCAGAACCAGGTCAGCATCAGTAACCCCGGGCTCAACCCCTCCCCGACCGTAGCAAATCGGACCTGGATCAGCCCCGGAACTCTCCGGACCCACCTGGAGGGTTCCCATCTTGCTCACCTTGGCAATACTGCCGCCGCCGGCCCCTATCTCCATCAGGTCAACGACCGGAACTTGAATGGTGAGACCGCTGCCTTTCATAAACCTCTGCACACGGCCTACCTCAAAGGTGGGAACTACACCGGCTGCCCCTTCCTGAATCAGGCAGGACTTGGCAGTCGTTCCTCCCATATCGAAACAGAACATCTCGGATATGTCGAACAGTTTTCCATAGTACTGGCCTGAGATAACGGCTGCCGTCGGACCAGATTCTATGATCCTGACCGGGAATTCGGCGGCTGTCTCTACCGAAGTGATGCCGCCGCTCGAAAGCATAATGAAGAGTTTACCGTCTGAACCGATGGCTTTCAGTCTTTGAGACAGCTTTGACAGGTATCTCCCTGTCAACGGCTTTACGTAGGCATTGGTCACAGTGGTGCTGACCCTCTCATATTCCCGTATCTGGGGTAATACCTCATAGGAGATAGAGACCGAGATCTCAGGTGCCTCTTCTTGTATGATGTCCTTTATCATCAGCTCGTGAGCCGGGTTCTCAAAGGAGTTCAGAAGGCAGACGGCAATCGAGTCGACGCCCATTTCAATCAGGTTTCTGACAACCTCCGTCGCTTGATTCGGATCCAGCGGCTTCAGCACAGACCCGTCGCTTCGAATCCGTTCATCAACCTCAAGGCGCAATCTCCTGGGAACCAACGGCTCGGGAAACTCAGCAAAAATGTCATAGGGCGCATACCGGATCTCTCTTCCGAGCTCCAAGACATCCCTGAATCCCCTGGTGGTGATGAGTCCGGTTTTAGCCCCCTTCCTCTCGATGATCGAATTGATAACGAGGGTGGTGCCGTGTATCACTTCGTCCAACTGTCTCACAAACCCTGGGGTCTTTTCCTCCAGTTCGCGCATCCCCTGTTCAACGGCGTCCGAGGGATCCTGAGGAGTGGTCAGACACTTGTTAATCCGTATCTCCCCGGTCCGATCGTTCAACAAAACAAAGTCCGTAAAGGTGCCCCCGATGTCACAACCGAGCCGATAGAACTTTCCAGACATGGAAATCTCCAGGTTCTTGTAGCTACAATGTGACTACAGCATAGTGACCCATCTTTGTCAATAGAATTGTCCGTCCGTCCGTATTGATCAGCAGCATTTCACGCTGACAAGCAGGCTCCTTCCGAAGAGCTTCTTTGGTGCCGGTAAACATCGTAGCCTACAGAAAACGTCTCCACCAACTGCTGTGTTGTTTTCATTATGAGAGAATGGATATCTTCGCTCTGATCTAGCGGTATGTAAAGACTGGCTTTAATCTTACAAATGCTAAATGGTGGTCCGTTAATTGTTAGATTCCACTCTAGCGCTAGATGTGTTATTTTTTAGGGGTTGATTTATTCTTCTCCCTTACTCTATCTGTATTTTCTTAAGAACCACTAACACCATATGCACCGAAAAAGAACTTTAGACCTTGTCTTGACGAACGCAAATCTCATTACTTTGGATCCCTTTTGCCCCCGAGCGGAGGCGGTAGCCATTGGGAGGAGTGAGATCCTAGGCATTGGAACCAACAGTGAAGCCAGCAATCTTGCCGGTGCAAGGACTCAGGTTATCGACTGTTCCGGTAAGACGATTGTGCCTGGTTTTATCGACTCACACATCCATCTTTCCTCATTTGCCGAAAGCCTTGTGACCGTGAACTTGGAGCCTCGCAACAATGTCCACTCTATCTCGGATATCCAAATGAAAATCCGACAGTTATCAAAAAAACTGCCCTCGGGGACCTGGATACGGTGCGGAGGGTATAATGAATTCCACTTCGCCGAACACCGACACCCAACTCGGCAGGACTTGGACCTAGCAAGTT
Source organism: Desulfatiglandales bacterium (assembly GCA_035527895.1). Classification (GTDB taxonomy): domain Bacteria; phylum Desulfobacterota; class DSM-4660; order Desulfatiglandales; family B25-G16; genus JADFWK01. The sequence continues at coordinate 4,256 of DATKZQ010000202.1, read as the reverse complement.
CGACCCACCCGATAAAGCTTGCTCATCGATCAGGTCACGCCCATGTCTTGAGTAGCCTCGCCCTAAAACTCACCGGCATCACAAAGAAAACGCCTGATCCGGAGGGAGGGCTCATTGAGCGGGATCTGAAAACGGGCGAGCCAACGGGGCTCCTTTACGGTATGGGCGGCTCTTTGGCTGCATTAATTCCACCTTTAGATGCCCATCAATTGAATCAGGGAATCGAAAGGGCAAGCGACGAGCTCCTGTCGCTTGGTATCACGAGCGTTCACGATGCCTCGTTCCGCAACGACTATGGACGATGGGAGCGGTTCAAGCGGTGGAAAGCCCACGGTTTGCTTAAGCAAAGGGTTTCAGTGATCCTCGGTGTGAAGGGCTTTGAAGAGTATCAAACGGGGATTTTTTCCGGTGAAGAGGGTGAACCAGGACTTCGTGTCGGTGGGATAAAAGTACTTCTAGATGAGACTACCGGCAGGCTCAATCCCATCCAGGATGAACTAAATGAGTTGGTTTTTGCCATTCATCGATCTGGCTTGCGAGTAGTAATTCACGCAATTGAAGAAAACCCAATCGAGGCAGCCTGCACCGCTATTGAGCATGCCTTGAGACAGTCCCCACGTCGAGATCACAGACACCGCATCGAGCACTGCTCTGTATGCCCGCCATCCTTAGCAAGGAGGATCGCTTCGCTTGGAGTCGTTATTGTAACGCAGCCTTCTTTTATTTACTACAGTGGGGACCGTTATCTCAAAACCGTGCCGAGCTTTCAACTGAAGCATCTCTATCCCATAAGGACCCTTATCGAAAACGGTGTTCATGTGGCCGCCGGTTCGGATTGCCCTGTCGCACCACCAGACCCTATGATCGGGATCTATTCAGCTATTTCTCGTATGTCTGAGACGGGAGAAACCCTCGGGGTAAAAGAGGGTATAAGTCCGGTGGATGCCTTGCGACTCTATACGGATTATGCGGCAAGAACATCCTTTGAAGAAACCACCAAAGGATCGATCACGCCGGACAAGTTAGCCGATCTCGTCGTGTTGAGCGACGATCCGACCGCAGTACCCCCTGAGGAAGTACAGAATATCACGGTGGAAATGACTATCCTCGGCGGGAAAGTGGTATGGGATAGAAACGGTCTAGCTGATGATGCCTCTTTCGACGTATGACCTCAGCTCGCCTTCTTCCAGGCCGAGCAACTCAATAAAGACGTAGTGATTATCTTCCCCCAGGAGGGGTGCGGCCTTCCAGGGAGGAGTTCTTGTGCCGGTGAATGTGGCGGGAAATGCGTCTGCCATAGTGAGCCCACGGCCTGTATGCTCAGAGCGAACGAAGTAGCCCCTTGCGTTCAGGTGTGGGTCTTGTGCCAGGTCTTCAGCACTCTGTACGACCCCTGCCGGAACGCCGGCTTTCTGAAGGATCTGCATCAGGGCTTTCGGGTCGTGTTTCACCGTCCATTGCTCCAGCAATGCATCGAGTTCTAGGGCGTGTCTCTGACGACTAGATCGTTCGGAAAACCGCTCCTGTTCCGCCCACTCCGGGTTTCCCATGACCCTCTTGAGTGCTTGCCATTCGTCACCGGTGAAAACGGCAATTGCGCACCAGTTGTCTCTCCCTGAGCACCGATAGCATCCGTGCGGTGCGGCCGGCAGATTATGGGACCCATTTCCCTGGGGCAAGACCTCTCTTTGGTTAACAACAATATCCATCAGGGTAGGCCCCATCAGCCCACTCAGTGCCTCGTATTCCGAGAGATCGATGTATTGGCCGTTCCCCTCCCTGTCACGGTGTTCAAGGGCTGCTAAGAGAGCGATTACCGCATAGAGGCCAGCCACGATATCCCCGTAGGCGTAGCCGGGGCCCAAAGGGGCATCCTTGTTGAATGAGGTAAGATACGTCAACCCTGAGAGGGCCTGAATGGTTGGCCCGAAGGCAACGGAGTCCTTCCAGGGACCAGTCTGTCCCATAGCCGACATGCTGACCATGATGATTTCAGGGTTGACCGATGTGAGGCTTTGATACTGTAACCCCCAGTTTGCCATGACCCGGGAAGAGAAGTTTTCGATCACGATGTCGCTGATCGCGGTCAGTTGCAGGAACAGCTCCCGTGCTTCGGGATTGCTCAAATCCAAGGTGATGCTCCGTTTGTTCCGATTCCAGGCACTGAAGTATGCCGAAGTGTTTACCTCGGCGCCCGTCGCCGTCTTGTTCGACTGAACCTTGATGACCTCAGCACCAAAATCAGCGAGTATCCTTGTGGCATAGGGACCGGCTAGTACCCTGGTCAGGTCCACTACCCGAACTCCGTTCAGGATTTCATTCATAACCGCATCCTCAATCAGATAACGCCCTCAGACCTGAGTTGCTCTATTTCTTTATCGGTCAAGCCGAGCTCCCCTTGCAGAACCTCGGTGTTGTGCTCGCCGATCAACGGTGCCCTTCTGTCTGATTTCAGTTCTAGTGAGCTGTATCCAAAGGGCAGTTTCGGGTAGGGAACCCGTGTCTTGATTTCGGGATGTTCCACAGGAGAAAGAAGTCCCCGGGCCTTGAGCTGTGGGCTCTGTAATACGTCTTTTGGGGATTGAATCGGTGCCCATGGAAAGCGCATGAGCTGGCCGATCTCAAAAAGCTCGTTTGCAGTATGAGTTCTGGTCCACCGTTTTAAGACCTCAATGATATGATCCAAGTGCTCGAGACGATATACTTCATCCTTCCATGTGTCATCCATCAAATCAGCTGCCATACCCTCGGAGTCCATCCACGCAACGAGCGTCTCCCAGTGCTGAATGAGGGTTACCAGCATAAATCCATCTTTGCACGGCACAATGCAAAACTCGTTATTCCAATAACGGTTGCCTTGCCTTTCAGCTATGACATGATCATGGAAATACCTGATCATGACGTGCTCTAACGTAGAGGCAACGGCTTCCTGCAAGGAGATATCAATATGCTCTCCTTTTCCCGTCATGTTTCTCTTTCTGAGGGCCAGGAGTATGCTGATCACAGCAAAGAGGGAAGCAGTGTAATGAGTCTGTTCGTCATAGGGCTTGAGAGGTGGTCCAGAGGGGTCTCCCGTTACATACATCTGCCCTCCCATGGCTGCAGCGATCAGGTCACAGGATTTGTACATGCTGTGGGGACCGGTTTGTCCGAAACCGGTCACTGACACCAGTATGATTCCGGGATTTATTCCGCGTAGTACCTCAAAACCCAACCCCACCTCGGAGAGATACCCTGGGGGAGAGGTCTCGACCAGTATGTCGGTCTTTTTGAGGAGTCTCAGAAGGATCTCCCTCCCGGCACTCTTCTCTATGTTCAGGGTTATTCCGAGCTTTTTGGCGTTGTTGAACCAGAAAGAGAGGCTTCTCTCCGGATGAGGTGAGTCTTTCCAGAAAGGCCCGGAATTTCGTGAGGCATCGCCGCCCGGTTTTTCAATCTTAGTGACACGGGCACCCAGGTCGGCCAAGAGCTTGGAGCAGAAACTGGCCTTCTCATCGGCCAGGTCAAGTACGTGGATTTCCTTTAAAAGGCCTGCATTTTCCGGGTCCGATTTCATGTCCTTCTCCGTTGCGCGCTCAGACGAGTCTATCGATGACGTCTCTATAGCCTGCCACCAGTGTCTCAATCACCGCGGCAGCGGGGACTATTTCCTTTATCAGGCCGGCCGATGCCCCGCAATAGGCTTCGCCATGAGCCGAGTTGCACCCAAGGGTCTTCCTTTAGCCTTTAACGCCCATCTTATCGACAACAATGGCCCTGTTCAGTACTGCTCGTTCGTAGCGAGGGTTCAGGCTCACAGCCGTCTCATAGCTTGCGAGTGCTTCGTCATAGTTGCCCAGCTCAAAGTAGTCATTGCCTCGGCTCAGGTATATATCGGCAACCAGCTCCCGATCGCCCCATACGTGCCTCGATGGATCTTTCAGGTGCCCTTTGTAATCGAATCCTTGAGACAAGCTATTCTCAATATCGATGATGGAATCCTGTATCCTAAGTGAGCTGAGCACATGGGGCCCTTTTCCAAAGGCATTCTCCAGGTGTACAGCACCTGCATTTATACCTGCTCTCCTGAGAAGGCAGTTGTACAGCAGGGTGAGTCCCAGACAGTTGCCCACCGCTTCGTCTTCTTTGCTCAACTGGGAATCGATTACCTCATTGAGCCTGTATGAGCCGCCATGCTCATGGCGGGCCGGTTTCTGTGCCCACAGCCAATAGAAAAGCGCCCGTGCAATCCTCACGTAATCAGGAGACGGCTTCAC
>DATKZQ010000201.1:0-18184 GCA_035527895.1 Desulfatiglandales bacterium | reverse complement strand
TGCCCAGCCCTTTTATCTGTCATCCTTATCCATTGGAACGCATGCGCGTCAATACTTGAAGCAGGAGCCCAGTGCATTAGTAGTGCACGCTGGGATCTGTACGGGGGGTGCCGAGTAATCGGCATTCCTACCGTGATCTCTTGGAAGTCGTTGTTGGGAGCAAGTCTTGTGATACCTCGCCAGATCAGGTTTTATTGAATTCCCTTTTCATTGCTGCCATGCTCCTCGCATCCCAAACACAACAGCAGAGAGATTCGCTCAAATAAGAGGCTTTCGAGGATAAAGGTTCCTCCAAGTTCGATAAATAGTTGATATTTCTTGCTTGATCCCGTAGTTTTTCATGACATACGGAGATGTTCAGAAAACATCATTGGCAAGAACCATTAATTTTGAAGGCTAGCCATGGGCCCCGTTTTTCTAATCGTTATCATCTCGACGCTTGGCCCCATCATAGGCTCTGCAATCGGTATCGTGAGAAAAGCCTCCTTTGGTTACATATGTAATATGCTCTGTTTTGCCGCCGGTGTCATGCTTGCTATTTCGTTTCTGCAGCTCATCCCTGAAAGCATTCATCTTTCTTCAGTGAGTGTGTGCATAATGGGACTGATTTGTGGTTCAGGGGTATCTGCACTTCCGGGCCCTGCTATCACACCACAGGCGCAAGGCTGAGATCGTTTATCGTTTCATCGTCCACTGCCGGCCCCATATTGATTGGGTATCTCCTCGCACGGTATCTGTTTATGAACATCCCGCCGCAGGTCGTGGGGTTCATCATTGGATCCACGGCAGGACTCATGATCTATATCACGGCAGACGAGCTCATACCTAACTCGTGTGCAGGCACCAATCACCAGACCATTTTCTCGCTGATCATAGGCATCATCTTTGTCACCCTCTTGGGCATTATTCAAATGACATGACACCGCCATTGTCGTTTAATGCGGAACCCACGTGCAGAGTTCATGGCATGTGAATTGCAACAAAAAAGATGGGTGAATGAGCTTTCTTGGCCTTTGCTTGGCGCACATGGGAAGGTTTAATCGCTGAACTCTGGGATTTGCCGGATGCGCCCTCTGAGACATGGGAGTTATCGGGATTTATGAGCAGAACGATTACCATTGCAAGCGGAAAAGGGGGCGTGGGCAAAACGAATATCGCGCTCAATCTGGCCCTCCATTTGGCTACCTATGGCCACCGTGTCTGCCTTTTTGATGCGGACTTGGGGTTGGGCAATGTCAATATTCTGTTGGGTCTCCAGCCTGAGTACGATCTCTCCGATCTCATCCTCGACGGCCGAGACCTGAAAGATATCATCATAAAGGTTCAAAATGGATTCGATATCCTGCCCGGAAGCTCGGGCCTGGAAGAGATGGCTAACCTTGCACCTGATCGCAGGAAAGCCCTTATCGAATCCCTTTCAGAAATAGATCGATACGATTTATTGCTTTTTGATACCTCCGCCGGCATTTCAAGAAATGTTATTTCCTTTTGTCTTGCTTCCTCAGAAGTACTCCTTGTCATCACCCCGGAGCCGACCTCCTTAACCGATTCCTTTGCTCTTCTGAAAATACTGACTTTGAATGGATTCACAGGGGAGGCAAAGGTCGTTGTCAATCAATGCAGGAATTCAGATGTTGCCGCACTGGTGTACAGGAAGTTCAAGACTGCGGCGATGAAACACCTGAACATGGATGTTTCCACCCTTGGAGCGATCTATCAAGACCAGAAAGTCATGGAAGCTGTTAGACAGCAAAGGCCCTTTCTCTCGCTCTACCCCGACTCCAGCGCCTCCAAGTGCATCCGCCAAATAGGAGATTACCTCATGGGCACGGAACGTCCGAAAGAAGACGATGTAGAGGGCTTCTGGAGCCGTTGCTTCCAGGTGATCGGGGAGCCTGTTAGATTCCCCGGCAGCAAAAAAGAACGGGATGCCCATGTCTCCAGGCCGCTGTTGCGGGACGGAGAAGAGAAAGGGCGACAAACCGTCGAACAGGTCCGGCAGGAGGGTTCAGCAAGCAAATCACCTGGACCAGCCAAGAGGGGAGGGCCCGTTTCTGGAGAACCTACGGCGCACACCCCAATCTCGTATTCGGAAGAGGGCAAGAAAATGGCTGCTCCGCAAGCGCTCAGCTCCGGCGCACCGACAGGGGCAATGAATATGGAGGAACTCTTGCCGATTGCGGAGAAGCTGGTTGGAAGCATTTCATCCCTTACCAGGGAGCTTCGACTTGTTCGGCAGGCAATTGAACGGCAAGCGAAGCCTTTGCAATCCAAATAGGATTTCCCCATTTACTATAAGTCATTTCTACTGTTGTGTGCCAGGCATCAGTTAGGAAATAAGGAAGGGGATGTTCTTTGCTGAATTGACTTTACGGTGTGGATTTAAGATATATCTGTGAGGTAGGGCCAGAAAGCCGAGGCTCGATGCCCCTGACACCCTCCACATCATGAGGTTTGTTTCGTGACGAACTTGACAGGGAAATCCTCGGCTTTTTTTGCCACCGTAAATATCCTGGTCAAGGAATACGAAGTATGGATTCTTTGGGTAAGGGCTTGGGCAGGTGAACCTTGTGAAGATGTCTCGTGATTTGAAAGGCCATCATCCGTATTATTTCTTATTGACCCTTGTTTTACTAGGCCTCTCGGCCTCCTCACTGGCGTCTAGACGTATCTCCCGTTCGGGCTTAGCTTCTTTAATGAGATCGGTTTTTTCAGCTTTCTTGGAGGTGCCTCCTACTTCAAGGCCCTCGGTCTCCCCATGATCAAAGAAGACCTCTCCTAGGTCTTCTTCCGCCTCCGCCTCTTGGAGTTCCACACCGGCCTTTGGATCATCAATAACTCCCTTGAGCTGGCCTTCATCTAACGATTCAATGGCATGGACTATGTCTTCTTCATGATTAAGGTCCTCCAGACGCCCTGTTTCTTCATCTCTATCAGTATCAGCGTGGGCAATCTCCCCCAGATCGTCACTCATTCCGGATATGTCGGCGCTATCGATTGGTTCATTCCCCATCGATAGTGTCATGAATGCTTCAGCGCCGAAATCAGTGAGGTCTGGTTCACCCAGGTCTTCGGTTTTCGAAAAGCCCTCCATGAGGTTCTTTAGTTGTTGTATCTTTCCTGACCGTTCTGTGCCCCGGGTATCTGCAACGCTATCCAGGCTTGTCAGTACCTCATTGAGGAGATGCATGATCTCCGCTATGTTGCTTAGAGCACCAAACCCCTGCTTTCTCATAAAATCCTTAAAAGCCTCGAGGTACCTATCCTTGGCCTCATCAGACATAACGAAAATATTGGTACGGCCGATAACTACCCCTTCGGGGTTTTTCCCCTCCCGGAAAAGCCTTTTGAGGCGAGCATTTACGGAATACTTGATGCTGCTCAGATTCCTCCGTCTGCTTTTGACTGCCATGGGATCCTCGCCGGTCATCCAGAGCGTTTTGACCAATTCCGCTGTGTCAATGCCTTGTAGTGCGTCAACCGAACTTTCACTCCTGTAGAACTTCCTTATCGTAGCAACAAGCCTCTGTTGTAATGTTTTCCTCTCACCGTAATTGAGATTGGAGATGGCCTGCTCTATACCTTTGAGGGTGATTAGGGAAGTCATAGAAACCTCCTGGATTGTCCCTTCATATTGAACAAAATCGAAACGAATCCCAGTAAGATACTGTTGGATCGATCAGATCAAGATCAGAAGTAGATGAGATACACTTCCCATTGAACGACTATGCCCAATGCTATTATTTGAAAGGTGAGCAAGGTTCTTACCGGGACTCTGAACTTGGCTCCATAGCCCTCCTTGAGGGCGAGGACTAACAAGATGGATGCACAGGTTAGAAGGTATTTCACTGCGAAAAACACAAGAGGTCCGTGGTTCAGGTAGTAGCACATGATCGGATTAGTTTCCGTTCCCCCAAGGCTAACAAGCTCCAGCGTGAAAAAGGAATCCAAAATAGTAAGCAACATGATCAGGAGAATTGTGGCAAACGTCTTTGAGCCGTGTATTTTCATTCCGTCTTGCATGTTCACACCTCGGTTCCTCTACATATTCGCATACACCGTGCCCGTCAAAAGATCGTGATTGGTTTTTTAGGTTTGAGGGAATGCTGAACCAGAACTGCAAAGTTTTACAAGATAGCAAAATCAATACCACATTCAAGGCTCAAAATATATTTAGTGATTCCAGTTAGTTATGTCAGAACATACCCTGTGCTATGAAACAAATTACCAAAGGGCTGGTAAATAGAATTCCACTCAAGGGTAAAAGATTACACAATTCGGCGATATGCATTAAGGGAAAGACGTGCGCCCTCAAACCTCTGGCAACAGTTACCTCTTGGCAGTTTGGTTGAGGGTCAATTCCCTAAGGGGCTATACAGGAGGCCTTGAAGAATCGGTAAGCGCCGACGGAAGCTTGGACAGGCACGTGCAACAATTCAAGCAGAATAAATGTTCGTCATTATGCCGTGGAGCTGAGGAAATAATCGAAAATGCCTATTGTCCTGTTGATCTAACATCATGACCGCCGAACTTGTTGCGCATGGCAGCGAGCAGTTTGGCTGCGTAGCTTTCCTTTTGACGGCTCACAAAACGCATGAGCAGAGAAAGGGTGATGACCGGCGCCGGCACGTCGAGGTCGATGGCATCGGCCACGGTCCAGCGGCCCTCGCCGCTGTCTGCCACCCATCCCTGGATGAGACTCAGGTCTTGGTCTTCAGCAAGGGCTTCAGCGGTTAGATCGAGCAGCCACGACCGGACCACGCTCCCGTGGCGCCAGATTTCAGCGATTTGATGCAGGTCCAGATCAAAATCCTTCCGCGTTTTCATGATATCGAATCCCTCGGCATAGGCCTGCATCAGTCCGTATTCGATGCCGTTGTGAACCATTTTGACGAAATGGCCCGCACCATTGGGGCCGACGTGGCCCCAGCCTTTGTCAGGCCCTGGAGCAAGGGTCTCAAAAATGGGTTGCAGGCTTTGAACAATCGTCTTGTCACCGCCCACCATCATGCTGTACCCCTCGGAAAGCCCCCATATGCCACCGCTGGTACCCACATCCACAAAATGAAGCCCTTTGTCCTTGAGTGTGGTGGCACGACGCACCGAGTCTTTGTAGTTACTATTCCCCCCATCGATGATGATATCACCTCTTTCGAGTACACCGGCGAGACCCTCGATAGTCTTTTCCGTGGGATTACCCGAGGGCACCATCACCCATACAGTTCGAGGAGGAGAGAGCTTATTCCTTAACTCATCGATAGTTCGGGCTCCCTCTGCGCCTTCAGCCTCCGCGTGCGCAATAGCTGCTTGGTTAAGATCGAAGGCTACCACCCGATGCTTGCCGCGCATGAGCCGAGTTGCCATGTTCACACCCATCCGGCCTAACCCGACCATTGCTAGTTCCATGATAACCCCCTCCTTTATCTGCCTACTGTTTCTTTACGCTAGCCCGCAGTGCTGCCACGTTTTGGGCGACTGAGGTCTTGTTATTATACACACTTGAGCCGGCCACCAGCACGGTGGCACCGGCGTCCACAACAAGCGGCGCGGTGGTGGGGTCTATCCCCCCATCAACTGCAATAGGCGTTTTGAGACCGCGCTCGTCCAGCATCCGGCGCAGACGGCGGATCTTGTCGAGTTGACTGTGGATAAACTCCTGCCCGCCAAATCCCGGATTGACCGTCATAACCTGTATGATCTCAGCTATGTCCAGCACCTCCTCGAGCGCGTTCAATGAAGTGGCCGGATTGATTGCTACTCCGGCTTCTACTTCAAGCTCGCGGATGGTCTGCAGCACCCGATGGAGGTGGGTGCAGGCCTCCTGGTGCACAAAAAGGCGGTCAGAACCTGCATCGGCAAACTCGTTGAGGTATCGCTCTGGCTCCACGATCATCAAATGTACATCCAGGGTCACCTTTACTACCTTACGGAGCGCCCGTACAATGCCCGGCCCGAAGGTGATGTTCGGTACGAATCGGCCGTCCATAACGTCCACCTGAATCCCTTCAACCCCGGCCATTTCCGCTTCCTTTGCCTGTTCCCCGAGTCGTGTATAGTCAGCAGACAAAATCGATGGTTCAATTGCGATCATCATAATCTCCTTTCTGCATCAGCATCGTTTATTCCGCGTTCTATGATAAACTCCTTCAGTATTCGCAACGATCAAGTCGGTGGCTAAACCGAGAAACAGACCGTGTTCTACAATACCCGTCCGTGCATTTAACGCCTCGGCCAAACTCTCTGGATTTGATATGGGGCCAAAATTAGAGTCCAGAATCAGGTTGCCCTGGTCAGTCATGAAACTTTTTTCATTATCGTCTTTTCTAAGTTTCACCGTGGCCCCAAGGGATTCAAGATAAAGGACCTGTGTCTGCCAGCCAAAGGGGATAACTTCCACGGGCACGGCCCTTCGTGTGCCCAGAGCAGGTGAGAGTTTAGACTCATCCACAACGATGATCTCCCTGCGGCTCGCCTGGGCAACGATCTTCTCCCGCAGAAGGGCACCGCCCCCTCCCTTGACGAGATCCATATTGGGGTCTACCTCATCTGCACCGTCAATGGTGAGGTCGATGACCGTGTGCTCTTCAAAGGTGGTGAGTCGAATATCCAGACGGCGGGCCTTATGCTCTACCTGCGTTGAACAGGGGACGCCGATAACGTTGCTCAGCTCGCCTCGTTTCAGCAGTTCGGCAATGCGCTGTACGGCGAAGTCAGCCGTGCTCCCGTGGCCAAGGCCCACGATCATCCCCGATTCTATAAACTCAACTGCCCGCTCTGCTGCCCGCTTTTTGAGCTCTAGAGTGTCTTTCTTTACCACACATCTATCCTTTCGTCACTATCTCGTTCTGAGAGCATCTCCTCTGCCACGCCGGAGGCCATGGCTATGGTGGCGATGAGCACGGCAATGGCTAGCATATGCTGGTATTCAGCGGTCACACAAGCGCCTCTGTTAATTGCTTCAAACCTCCCCCCACATCCTTGCCAAGGTGAAACCGAATCACCTTTCGGCCACGATCCAACAGTGCCTGTCGGTCTCCCATAGCCTGGGCGGCCTTGAGCACGCCGAAGGTCATGGATGAATCAGGCAAGCCAGCCTCGTCGGGAATGGGGGCATCACGTTTGTCGTCGGCGGTAAACTGGATGAAGAGGCCGTTTCCGGCGTCACCTTTGTGAAGCTGACCGGTAGAATGAAGGAAACGGGGTCCGTAGCCGAGTGTGGTTGCCACATGATACGTGTCACGGAGTCTTGTGCGAAGTTTTTGGAGTGCTGTAGTTGTTTCCGCCGTCGGCTGAACGTAGGCCTGCAGTGCAATGTAGGCACCCGCTGTGGCCTGACCGAGAAAGGCTGTCAGCGCGTCCTCAGGGGTATTTGCCTCCACTTCGCCGTATATCGAAATGGCATCGCCCGCGAGGGACGGTGATTCTATGGGAAGCGATCCCTTTTCCCTGTATTCCGCGGTTATCTTGCGCGCCAGCACCTTGGCCGCCTCTACGTTGGGTTGGTCAAAGGGGTTGATTCCCAGACAGTAACCTGCAACGGCAACCCCTATCTCCCACAGAAAGAATTGTTTACCGAGGTCGTAAGGATCATGCAGTAACAGTCGTACCACCGGATGTTCAGCCCTTTCAAGTTCGGCTATCGCAGCGTCGTGCGTTTCGTCGCCATATAAACGTAGGTGCACATAGACGCGGTCTTTGCCGTAGACAGCGGGGGAACCCACTGGCTCCCCCACCACCGGCAAGATCCCTTTTCCCTCCTTGCCGGTGCTCTCGGCAATAAGCTGCTCCACCCAGTCGCCAAAGCTCTCGATTTGGGGTGAGGCGATAAGGGTCACCTTGTCCCTGCCGGCCCTGTTCAGTCCACCGAGTATAACGCCAAGCTGGGCACCGCGGTTGTCGCCTGCTACTGGGCAATTGCACCCCTCAGAATTACAGACCATGTTCATGGCCCGGTCAAGCAATACTGATAGATCTACGCCGAGAAGTGCTGTAGGCACCAGCCCGAAGAAGGTGAGCGCTGAATATCGGCCTCCGATAGTGGGGTCGTTCAGGAAGGTGGCCCGAAATCTATATTTGGCGGCAAGATGTGTCAAGGGGGTTCCGGGATCGGTAACGGCGATAAAGTGCTCCCCGGCAGTATCTTGACCCAGAGCGTCGCTCACCCAGTTGTAGAAGAATTTGAAAAAGGAGAGCGTCTCAACGGTGGTACCGGATTTAGTCGACACAATGAAGAGCGTTCGGTTCGGGTCAAGCGTATCAGCATAGGCACACACTGTAGCTGGGTCCGTGGAGTCGAGAACATCAAGGTCCAGAAAGCCCTCCTTCACACCGAAGGTCTTTCGAATGACCTCAGGTGCCAGGCTCGAGCCGCCCATACCCAGAAGCAGCAAATGGGTGTAACCATCGCTCCGCACGGCATCGGTCAGTTCCTCCATTCGTTTGACGTTGTCGCCCATCACCTCGGCGCTGTTAAGCCAGCCCAGACGATTGCTGATCTCCGCCGGCTCCGGTTTCCACACGGTATGGTCGTGCGCCCAGATGCGCGATATAACCCGTTTGTCTCTCAAATCGGCCAGATCCTTTTCAAAGGCACTTTGAAAGGTGCCCAAAGCAAATGAGGCATCGCGCCGCCCGGTCATGAGCTTTTCCCGTTTTTCCTTAATGCTGGCCATCAGAGTATTGAAGGACTTTTCAAAGGCGGCGACCCCATCATCCTGAAGCTGCTGGGTGATGGCGTCGAGGTCAATGCCCAAATCAGACAGCCGGGCAAGGTCATTGTGAGCCGCATCAAGTCCTTGTTCCAGGGTTGCCGCTACTTGTCCGTGGTCGAGAAATGCCTCCAGTGTTGCTGGCGGCACCGTATTAACGGTGTCAGGTCCGATGAGGTTGTCTACGTAGAGTGTATCCGGATAGCTGGGGTTTTTGATTCCGGTGCTCCCCCAGAGTACGCGTTGCTTACGTGCCCCGTGAGCTGCAAGCCGCTCCCAGCGCTCTCCGGTAAAGATCTCTCGGAACCGGGCATAAGCTGCCTTGGCGTTGGCAATGGCGATTTTTCCCACGAGTTCGGGATGCCCGACCTTGTCGAGCAGAGGATCAAGGGCCGTGTCAACACGACTCACAAAGAAGGATGCCACCGAGGCTACAGAGGATACGTCTCCCCCGGCTGCGAGCCGTCCTTCGAGACCGGAGATATATGCCTCCGCCACCTCCTCGTAGTGATTCAGAGAGAATATCAGGGTTACATTCACATTGACCCCCTCGCCGATAAGGGTCTGGATTGCCGGGATGCCCGCCTGGGTGGCCGGTACCTTGATCATTAGGTTGGAAAGGTTTAGCTGGGTAAAGAGCCTCCACGCCTCTTTAACGGTGCCGTCGGTGTCAGAGGAGAGGGCAGGGCTAACCTCGAGGCTCACATAGCCGTCAAGCCCTCCTGTCTTCTCGTAGACCGGGAGCAGCACGCCGGCAGCTTGTCTGATGTCGTCCAGAACCAGCACTTCATAGATTTCCGTGTCTGTTTTGCCTTGCTCTACAAGGCGCTTGAGGGCTTCGTCGTAGTCGGCACTGCCGGCGATTGCCTTGTCAAAGATCGTGGGATTTGAGGTAACCCCGCGAAGGCCTTTGTCGACCAGGGACTGAAGTTGGCCCGATGCAGTAAAAGCCCGCCGTGTGTAATCAAGCCAGACGGCCTGGCCGAACTCTGCCACTTCATGGAGTCTTGTCATGGTGACGCTCCTGTTGGTACTTTTGATGTTAGTGACACACCGGCCTAATCGACGAAACGCTACGGAAACAGCAAAAGCTCATGGTCGTCCGATCGGTGCAAAGGAGTTGTGGATTACCTCACGTTTTCTTCAAGAGATCCTTGGCGGCCTGAACAACCTGCTCAACAGTGATACCGAACTTTTCATACAGGACCGAGGCCGGTGCGCTGGCCCCGAAACTATCCATACCGACTACTGCTCCATCCAGGCCGACGTAGTGCTCCCATCCAAGTTTGATGCCGGCCTCAACCGCGACCCGGGTCTTTACTCCTGGAGGGAGCACAGAGTCTCGGTATTCCGCGGGCTGTCGGTCAAAAAGATCCCAGCTTGGAAGGGAGACTACCCTGACGCCAATGTCCTCGGCGGCCAATCTCTTGGCTGCCTCAAGGGCGATCTGTGTTTCGGAACCGGTTCCGATCAGGATTACTTGGAATCTATCTTTAGTGGACTCCCAGAGGACGTAGCCTCCCTGATGCAAGCCTTCAGCTTGCTGGCATTCGGTGCGATTCAGCACAGGGACGCCTTGCCTGGTGAAGACGAGGGCGAGCGGGCCGTCATTTTTTTGGAGGGCCACACGCCATGCCTCCACGGTCTCAGCGGCGTCGGCTGGTCGGATAACCGTCAGGTTAGGTACTGAGCGCAAGTTCATCAGTTGCTCAATCGGTTGGTGCGTAGGGCCGTCCTCACCAAGGCCGATACTGTCGTGGGTGAAGATGTAAATGGCACGACATCCTGAGAGCGCCGCAAGGCGGATAGGCGGACGCATGTAGTCCGAGAAAACGAGGAATGTGGCCGTGTAGGGGATGAGACCGCCGTGCAATGCCATGCCGGTAGTAATGGAGCCCATGGCGTGCTCCCTCACACCGAAGTGCACGTTTCGTCCCCCATAGCCCCACTCGCCGCCCACAAGGCCTTGCACGCCTTCAGGCGAGGTCTTGGGAGACTCGAAATCGCCGAAGCCCTTCAGCCACGAGAAGGTTGAGGGATTAAGGTCCGCCGAGCCGCCCATGAGCTCGGGTATTTTGGGGGCAAGTGCCTGTAGAACGGTTTCGGAGGCCTTGCGGGTCGCAATACCCTTCTGGTCTGGCTGAAAGGCAGGGAGATCATTCTCCCACCCCTCAGGTAACTCGCCGTTCAATCTTCTCTTGAACTCGGTGGCCAGCTCCGGGAAGCCTTGGGCATATCGAGATAAGACAACCTCCCATTCAGCCTGCCGTATTTTTCCGTGGGCAACGGCCTCACGAAAATGCTCCAATGCATCATCAGGTATCAAGAAGTCCGGCTCGGTGGGCCAGCCCAGATTCTTCTTGGCTGCCAAGAGCTCGTCCCGGCCGAGAGGCGAGCCATGGGTAGAAAAGGTTCCTTGCTTATTCGGAGCACCGTAGCCGATAATGGTCCGCACCGAGATGAGGGAGGGTCGAGAAAGCTCATCTTTGGCAGTATTCAAGGCTGCATCGATAGCTCCGAGGTCATTACCGTCATCTACCCGCTGTACATGCCAGCCATAGGCCTCGAACCGTTTTCCCACATCTTCGGTGAAGGTCAGGGCGGTGGAGCCGGCCAGAGAGATGCGGTTGTCATCGAAAAGCACGATCAATTTGCCCAGGGAAAGCATGCCGGCCAAGGAACAGGCCTCGGATGCCACCCCTTCCATAAGATCGCCATCACTGGCGATGACATAGGTGAAGTGATCGACGATGGTATGATTGTGTCGATTAAACCGCGCTCCTAGGTGGGCCTCGGCGAGTGCCATGCCAACGGCATTGCTGATTCCCTGGCCGAGAGGGCCCGTAGTCACCTCCACGCCAGGGGTAATGTGGCTTTCGGGATGGCCTGCCGTCTTGCTGCCCCACTGCCGGAAGGACTGCAGCTCTGAGAGCGGCAGGTCATAGCCGGTGAGATGCAGAAGGGCATACAGCAGCATGGAGCCATGTCCTGCTGAGAGGATAAAGCGGTCTCGATCCGGCCATTTGGGGTCAGAGGGGTTGTACTTCAGATGCTTGGTCCACAACACATAGGCCATGGACGCCGCACCCATGGGCATGCCGGGGTGACCCGAGTTGGCCTTTTGCACGGCATCTACAGCCAGAAAACGTATAGTATTGATGCACTTTTGGTCGAGGGTACCAGAATCACTCATTCCATTTTCTCCTTTTAGGTGCGTTGTGATTGTTGCAGTAGTTCCAAACCGTAGCAAGCCGCTCCGATCAGTGCGATCTTGGGATTCAGGATAACATGGACCGGCATACGAGACACGAGTTCTGAAAAACGCCCCTTACCCGTGAAACTCTCCATGAAATCCTTGTCTTCAAGTGCCGGGATGATGCGCGGTGGGATGCCGCCACCCAGGTAGACGCCTCCTGTTGCAAGGACCTTGAGCGCCAGATTCCCCGCCTCTGCTCCGAGCACTGAGACAAAGATTCGGAGGGTAGCAAAACAGAGCTCACAGGGTCTCTTCTTATCCAGCGCAGCATTGACGATGACAGGCGTTGGGTCGTCCACGGCTCCAAGCTGCTCGGCAAGCCAGTCCTGCTCAACGGCATATCCGCGGTCCTTGAGAAAGGCGTAAATGTTCGGCAGGCCGTGGCCTGAACAGATACGTTCATAGCTCACGTGCCCGAATTTGTCATTAAGATATTGTAAGAGATCGATCTCCATTGGATTGGTGGGACCAAAATCGGCGTGTCCGCCCTCAGAGGCATGGGCCTGGTAGCGCGTACGGTTCCAGGTGAGAAATGCCTCCCCGAGGCCGGTGCCTGGAGCAATGACGGCCAGAGTACCGCCTAGAATAGCCACCCCCTGGTTGAGGGTGTGGAGGTCTTCTGGGTTCAGCAGCGGAACTCCGTATGCAACAGCCTCCAGATCGTTCAGGAGGTGTACAGAGTTCAGGTGCAGCGCTTTTCTCAGCTGTGCCTCGTCGATTACCCAGGGGAGGTTGGTGGTTTTGACCTGACCCTTAACGACCGGACCGGCAACGCCGAAGCTGGCGGAATCTACCGTCACATCTACCTGATCGAGGAATTCCCGGGCCAGCGTTTCCAGGCTGGGGTATTTGGGGCTTGGGAAGGTGGCCTCGAAACATGGCTCTCGAGCCCCTTTCTCAATTGAATAAATGCCCAAGTTGGTTTTTGTTCCGCCGATGTCACCTGCAAGGAGCATAGTAAACTTCTTTCGATCTGACAGATACCGACCGCCCTGCCTTTGTCTCATTCGCTTTGAGCTATGCAGTCGACTTTCCCGTCCTTTGATCTTTTGGGTTTCTGTCAACTAATACGACAAGAGATTAAACCTGACCTCAGGTCCCAATGGCACCGCTTCAGGTGAAACCGAGACCGGCGGTACAGGCATAGCAGTGGTCCCCCACGGCAATAGAACTTCCGCGCTCAGGTGGTCCAGGCATCTCTGAAACATTGATTTTCCTTCCACCCATGAAATACCCCTTGGCCAAATTGAAATCACAATCATAGAGATATCCATCCCAGGAGACGGAGACGAGCGTTCGGCACATGACCCCTTCTACGGCACAGGGATTAAGACTCGAAGCAAGTCTCCGCATGTACTGTTCGAAGTTGCCTGACTGTTGAAGCCACGTGAGAAACCTGCCTAATGGGACGTTGGTGAAACTGAAGAGGTTGTTAAAACGGATGTCCCACTTTTGCTCCAGGACTTTGCGAAACCGCGCTTCTGTTTGGGGCTGAGGGGGAGGAAGGAATGCCCCGGTGGGGTTTGATACGAGATCGAGCTCAAGGCCCGTACCATCCTGCCCATAACCTACTGCATTGAGCCTCTGCAGGGTGGCGATACTGTTCCGGAAGACGTCTTTGCCTCGCTGGGAGTCGGCCTGAGATTCGTTGAGGGAAGGGAGTGATCCAACCACTACAACCCGGTGCTGTTTTAGCAGATCCATCAGATATATCTTGCTGCTTTCATTCAGAGCGGACAGGTTTGAGCGAAGTATTATTCTCGGGGCAAGAGGAGACAGTCTCTCGATGAGCGTAGCGAGATTTGGGTTCAACTCAGGTGCTCCGCCGGTGATATCGATAGTTTCAAAGTGACTCCGCTTTGCGTAAGCGGCGACCGCTTCCACCGTATCCAGGTCCATGATCTCCCTGCGATTGGGTCCGGCGGCAAGATGGCAGTGCCGGCATGTCTGGTTACAGAGGTATCCTACATTAATTTGTAGTGTGGTCGTGCGATCCCTCTCTAGCGTAAGTCCATGTCTGAAAAGGGTTTCTCGGAAAGGCTCTACGGTTATGGAGCCTTCCCCCATGCCCTCATCGTTCCGTTGTGCTAATTGATTCGAATGCATCTTCCCCTCTTTGCTGTTTTACATGGACAGCTTTTCGCCATGGTCCCGCATCTGGATGCCATGTATGAGCGAAGCACCTCCTCGGATGGCTGTTGCCACATGAACTGCTTCTGTCATTTCGGCCAAATTGGAACCTTTTTCAAGACACGCCTGGGTGAAGGCATCGATGCAGTAAGGGCATTGGACTGTGTGTGCTACGGCAAGGGCTATAAGCGACTTCT
The DNA here is from genome assembly GCA_035527895.1 of Desulfatiglandales bacterium. GTDB lineage: Bacteria > Desulfobacterota > DSM-4660 > Desulfatiglandales > B25-G16 > JADFWK01. Next base: position 3,893 of record DATKZQ010000201.1, on the reverse strand, counting down.
CTCTCTCAGTGAGCTCGCCCTCTGAGAAAACCGCATTGTAGTAGTCAAAGAACTTCTCTGCCAGGACTGATGCCTCTTTTCCAATTTCCTCGAACTTTCCAAGGTGTTCCGGTTTATAATAGGTCTCAGTCATGAAAACCCCCTTTCTCGGATACTTACACGAAAACGTTCCACATGTATCTATAAGAGAACTAGGAAACCGTTTTTGAAAATACCCCTGATGATGCTTTACGAGACTCTCATTTCAGACGCTGATTGTCATGATCAATCCCTCATTGGTGCAGGAAAGACCCTTTAATACTTACTCGCCTCTTCGTTTCCGTAACAGCTAGAACCCGATACTTGTCTTCAAAGGCTGCTTATTATCCTCTCTCAGCAAAAACCCTTTTGAACTCTTTTTGCATGCATCGATCCTGAACAAACGTGATTCCCAGTTCCTCAGCTCTTCTTTGAGCCTTTCGATTCTTGATGCCTTCTTGAAGCCAGACCACAGCAATATCCCTTCTTTCGTTTCTTCTTAGGGCCACGTCCTCCATGACGTCCGGCACCTGGTCAGACGGTCGGAAAACCTGCACGATGTCGATTCCCTCCCGGATCTCCATCAATTGAGCATAACATTGTCGCCCGATAATCTCATCTGCATGTGGGTTTATGGGGATAATGTCGTAGCCTTTCGTGGCGAGAAAAAGCGGCACGTAATGAGCGGGTTTCTCTGGATTCTGAGACATCCCATATACGGCAATTGTTCGGCATGTTACAAGAACCTCATGGATGAGTTCATCTGTTTCCGTGCCGCGCCATTGTGAGGGGTTTGCCATGATCTTAAGTTGTGAAATTTCCTTTTCTTAAGCCATGAAGAGCCTAGTCCTTGCTGTGACACCTCGCGCCACTGGTTTTTTCATATACGTTGTGCGCATTATCTTTAAAAGCTTATCAAAGTCTTGGATACGACTGCAAATAAAATGTCAGGACATACCCCCTTTTTTCTTGGGTTCCTCAGGACCACGGGAAACCTCCATTCATCTTCTCGAAGGACCTCGTGTATTAGTTAGTTTTGGGATTTCCGGGAAGCGAACCTGACCTAGATTTTTTCCGCTATTATCCGTGCGACAGCCCTTCGATTCTTCAGGATTCCCTCCCAATAGTGTAAACATCGAAAGTCGCGAAACATATCAAGGAGCTCGTTATGCTTCAGGAGGTAGTCCGGGTTCTTTGGCCTGCCGAACCGGGCCTGCTCTATGGTAAAGGTTTCGTACACAACCATGCCCCCCTTTCTGAGCCCGTCTTTAATCTGCGGTATCAGGGAGCGCTGAAGGTATCTGAAGCAGATGATTACATCGTAGGCACCTGGTTTGATCCGATAATCACCCTCCAGGTCTGCAACATCAGCCCTAATGGCAACACCAGCTTTGCGTGCGGCTTCCAGGGTGGTCTTCACGGCATCAGATGAGATATCCACACCTTCTACGGCAAAACCCAGCTTTGCAAGGAATAGCGCATTCTGTCCGTTACCCATGGCAACATCGAGGACACGTCCTTTTGGCAGGAGCTCAACAGTATCCTTTAGGAATTGTGCCGCTCCGGGGGTGTTTTCGTGAACGTGCATCATGAAATCTTCAGCCAAAGTCACGCCACCGCAAAGTAAGGTTTCAAGAGCAGCCACACCAGCTGGCTCTAACGGAAGCCACCATTATTGGACTCAAGGCTTGAACACCTATTGATTTGCCAGCCTCTTGGCTATATCAGCAACATGGCGTCCCTGGAAACGAGCCATGGTTAACTCGTTTTCGCTCGGCATTCGGCTTCCATCAGTGCCTGCAATTGTGGTGGCGCCATAGGGGCTGCCTCCGGAGATTCCCTCCAAGGTCATTTGGCGGGCTTCTGAATATGGCAGGCCCACGACCACCATTCCCTGGTGAAGCAGGGTACTATGGAAGCTCGTGAGCGTCGTCTCCTGCCCCCCGTGCTGGGTGCCGGTGGAGGCGAATACGCTCCCCACCTTGCCGACCAGGGCGCCCTGTGCCCAAAGACCACCTGTCTGATCCAGGAAATTGCGCATTTGCGCGCACATGTTGCCGAAACGAGTCGGTGTACCGAAGATGATGGCATCGGCATCAGCCAGATCCTCCGGCTTTGCTGTAGGGATATGGGCAAACGCCTCCCGGGCCTTTTTTGCCCCTGATTCTTCCAATACACTATCAGGCACGAGCTCTGCGACCTGTAGGATTTCGACCTCCGCCCCTGTAATCTCCCGAGCGCCTTCCGCTACCGCCTCAGCCATCTTATAGGTATGGCCATACATGCTGTAGAATACTATCTTTATCTTCATCGTTACCCCCTATCTAGATGTTCTTGTTGCCCAGACGATACCACATCGGTTCGTCTTGCCGGAGCTCCGTGCAGGCTCCACTGATGAAGGCTACGTTTGATGAAACGTGGCCCGATTGATCATCTCCAAGAAGGTACGCATAAAAGTCATGTATGTAAAGCGAGAAAGGAATGAGAAGTAATAGCAAGTTCACGGCGCTCTTGTTACCTGGTTATTTCAGGGCCGATTCCAGCGATAGACTGCTGCTTCCAGTAGTCCGAATCGCCTGAAACCAGATCGGATGCCGGGCTTATACAGTCCGGCTGCTGTCCCAAGAGATCCCCAAGGGAATATCACAGGTTATCTCATCATCCTCAATACAGTATAGAGGAAAGAAAATCGCAGGGTCAACGGGAAAACTGCCCTTGAGCCTTGGCCGTGAGCAAACGGTTCTGGAGAGAGCTGAAGGCAAGTGTGACTGCAATAAGCCAGGCTTATGCCGGCTGGTGGCCTAGCACCGGCCCCTTTGTCCAGGAAGAGCCGGTTGTGAGGACCATCAACTTCATGGTAAGAGAGGCCTATTTTCCCCGAGAACGGAGGAACTCGGGGGTCATTTTGTCCTGTTCTCGCTTGACCTGCAAGAGCACGATGGCGCCGATCACCAATCCTCCTCCCAGTAATTGCAGAGGTTCCAGAGTCTCCCCCAAGAGAAAGAATGCCATAAAGCCACCGGAGATGGGCTCCAGGGTTGCCGTGATGATGGCGCGAGTGGAACGGATATAGTTAATGCCGGTAAAATAGAGGCCAAAGGGGATAATGGTCCCGACCACGGCGATATAGAGGATCCATCCCCACTGCGATGGGGTGAACCCGGCAGTGACATAGTGAAAGGGAGGATAGATGATGTGCCAGGTTAGGCTCGAAAAGGCGAGGGCATAAAAGAGTATGGTAGCGGGCGTATAGCGATGCATCGCCCCTTCGCCGACAAGGGTATAGCCTGCCAGACAGACTGCTGCAGCAAGCCCGCCCATGATCCCCAGCCGGTTCATCTGTAAGATGTTGAGATTGTAGCCCCCTACTACCAGATAACATCCGCCCAATGCCAGAATGAGTGCAACGAGCTTGGAGGGCGTCAGACGCTCGTTCCAGAAACAGACGGAGAAAATGGCAACGAGCACGACCGCGAGGTCCTGGAGGAGGATTGCTGCTGCCACTTGGATCTTGCTGATGGCAAAAAAGTAGGTCCCCTGCACCATGGCCATAAAAACAGCACCAAGGAGCAGAAAGGAGCCCAGGTCCTTGACCTTGATCCTTGGGAGCCCTTTTGAGGATGCTGTGAAGAGAGCAGCCAGAATAGCCGTTGAGAGGGTAACCCGAATCTGGACCAACTCAAAGGGCGTCATCCCTGCTTCGAACAGGGCCTTCCCAGCGGTACCCGATGAAGCCCACATGATCGAGGCCACAACAACGGAAAGGTAGCCCTTTATTTGATTCTTGCTCGCTGAGTCCATCATCTTCGCCTTTGCCCTGAACCTTATAGCACCCTCCAAATGCCCGGTCAATACTCGTATCTTGCCTACCGTCG
>DATKZQ010000200.1:0-15526 GCA_035527895.1 Desulfatiglandales bacterium | reverse complement strand
GATCGTTTTAGATGATATACAAATCCTGCCGGTCCGGTTACAGGTACCGTCAAAAGCCGATATCTTGGCAGCAGCTACGGTAAAGTCCAAACATAAGGTATCGTATGCAGATGCATTTGCGGTCTCATTGGCACAAAAAATTAACGGGACAATAGTTACCGGGGATCCTGAAATTATTCTGCTTAAAGATGTTGTAAATATAGAGCAACTTTCAAGGTAACACGTTCGATCCAATTTTCATGCACCTCTTTCCGGTCAGCACTCTTTCTATCCCGAGCATAGTGAATACATAGAAGCCATTCAATATTATCTCCTCCTATAGAGTACACCACCGGGAGCGCACGGACCTGGTATGGAAGGCGCTCAAGAAACAATCTCGCCCCATTTACCATCTCATTGACGATATATTCCCCTTTGTGCCGGAAAATGACGTGTTCTTGGCGGTGTCAGAGATCTTCGTCCACCTGGAGATTCTCATCAACGAGGGCAGGGCAGCGCTCGCCGCTCCCGGACCACCCACATTGTATCGGGCATTGCAGTATTAGTATGTCTATACGGCAAGTTTTTATTGAATTCTCTTGGCTTCAGAGCGGCTTGGACCGCTTTGCCTTTTACCGCATCGAGCCCATCTAAATCCACTACTTCTTATGATCTTTTCAAATAAGAGTACCACATAAGACTAGCATGAAGGCGTCGAATTCCCCGGTGAAATCCTCGTCATATCCCTAAAGAAGAGGCCCTGGCCTCCGATATAATCCTTGACATGCCGGTATGAAGTAATTACTATAGAAACCAAGTAATCACTTAGGGGAGATCTTATGGGCACAATAACGGCAAAGGAATTGAAACTAAAAACGGGAGAAGTTATCAAGAAGGTCAGGTCAGGCGAACAAATGACGGTTACATACCGAGGGAAGCCGGTTGCTGTCATTGCGCCACCAAAGACTGAAGATCGCAAGACCCTTAAAGAATTAAGGTCTTTTGGTGAAGCATGGAAGGATATTGAGGAGACTCTTCAAGAGACAGAGCCCGAATTCAAGGGATGGAGGGAGGCTACCGCGTGGATCCGAGACAGGGTCTGATTTTGGTCGATACTAATGTCTTTATCATCGACCTCCGATACAAAAGGGACGTTGCTTACGGAAATAACAGAGCATTTCTTAATTCTATAGGGGAACGGCAAACCGGCTTTACCACCATTGTCAACCTATTGGAGCTTTGTGGAATCCTCTCGTTCAATCTTAATGAAAAGCAGCTGACCGAACTGTGGTTCTACTTTCAAGACAAATACCAAGTAGCAGTATTGCCTGCCCCTGATCTTGAAACAGACTTTCCGAATATTGCTGTTAAGCAGATTCTTGATCTGCTGAAGAAGAGGGTCTCCCTCGGTGATGCCTTGGTAGTGGCTGTAGCACAAAAACACCTGCCTTTCATTTCAACAATGGTCACCTGGGATAAGATTCACTTCGAGAACGTTTTCCCCGGTACTGTTTTGACCCCTGATGAATTCCTGCAAGAATCTTGATTTCCGAAGAGCTATTTGGAAACGACCCCATTTCTCGTTGAAATTCTTTAGGGGCGTAGCGAGATACTCTCCCCTTAGTTCTTCACCCTCACGATCTGGCCTACCTTAAAGCCATCCCCCTCAACCGGTTCTGTAAGGGCGTGGCGCGTTTTCAGGCTAACTATTCTTATTTCGCCCACTTTTTGGTCAGGCAAGGCATAGGTTTGCCCGGTGCAGGCCGTGACACATTCGTCAACACAAAACACCTCAAAAACGACCCCTGGTCTGAGTCCTGCATCCCGACCGGTGTTGATCATGATCTTTCCCTCATCCAGGGAAACGATTCTGCCTGTCCATACCTGTCGATTAAGGGAGCGAATGGCGGTCTTCGTTGCTTTTTCAATGATGTCGGGCAAGCATTTTTCGAGCGCCCTTTCCTTTCTTTCCGCGAAGGGATCTTGCGCTCCTGAGGCTATGATCGTTTCACCTGAAAATTTGATGTCCTCAGCAAAGTCCTTGCTTATGATTACAGTTCCAATGTTCACATCTACGATATCCATATTCACCGACACGGTGAACTTCTCACCGTGTTTCCTGAATGGCCACACGCCCTTTCTCGCCGGGGTAATCTCAACGGGGGTTACGGTGGTAAAGACAACGGCATTAAGGCCGGACTCGGTGGCGCTGTTCATGAGCTCTTGTTCAAGGGGCTTGCCGAGCTTAAAGGTATACGAATGCGTCGTCTCATCGTGTCGCTGAATGATGAAGAAGCCTGTTTTTCGCAAGTTCTTGCTGAGCTCTTCGCTGACTGTGTTCACAAATCCACCTGAAGACACTCCGCTCAGATTCACGGTCGGCATCGCCATAACCCGCTTCTTTGGCCAATCAGTATCTTTCATCGTCTGCGATATCAATGAGGGACCGGTTCCGCATCCAGGTATGAACGGAATGCATGACAGGGCAATTGCCCAGATAAGAAAACGTGATCCTTTTTTCATTGAGAAAATCCCCGAATGCATTTTCGTTGCACCACGTATGGTTTCCTTGGTTTACCTAAAAGACGATCCTGAAGGAGTCGAACTCACCCGTGAAGTCCTCTTTGAACTCACGAACGCCTGTTACCCTGGCCGCCGGAGGACCATGATGACACCATGTTACCAGGGTTTCTACCCTTTCTCTGGGACCTTCAGCAACAACCTCAACGGTTTCATCAAACCGGTTTTTTACCCAGCCGCTGAGCCCCAGTCTGGCTGCTTCCTGCCTCGTTGAATCTCGAAACCAGACACCCTGAACCCTTCCTTCAATGATAAGGTGAGCCCTGATGCTATCCATTTTGTTCTTCCCTACCTACCGTTCTCAATAATAACCCTTCATTTGAGCTCCCCTCCTATCCAATAACCCCAAAGAGACGGTGGAAACCTATGGCCGACAGCAAAATCACCCCGGGAGCGATATGACATCCGAAGGCGAGCTCACCTACCGTCCATGCACACATCAAGCAACAGTTTTCCCGCCTCTTTGCAACTCTCGGCTAAGGCTTCCGATCCAACCCCGTTATGCCATCTGAGAGAAGCGACTTCATCCGATACGATTAACAAGCCAGCCAATTCCACTGACCGGTAGGCAGCTACGGTAATGAGGGCGGACATCTCCATCTCAACACCCAGAAAACCTCTTTTTCCATAGGCTGTAACCTTTTCCTCCGTTTCACGGTAAATGGCATCAGTCGTCCAAACAGGCCCCTTTGTAAAGGGCATGCGGGCTCTCGCAAGCGCATCCGCGATCCGTCCATTAAGAAGTGGGCTCGTCTGTCTTTTTTCCTCAATCACCTGATAATGGGCTGAGGTACCTTCTTCGCACAAGGCAGTTGTCGGAATGACGAGGTTACCGATCGTAAGGGATGGCTGCAGGGAACCGCACCAGCCCAAGACCCAGATCCTCTCTGCGCCCAATGCAATGAGCTTCTCCAATACCATTACCGCCTGGGGCGCTCCCAAGAGGGGCCCTGCCAGCGCGACAAGGGGATTTCCCTCCCTTTTAGCACTATAGAGCCTGAAAGGGCTCAATGATTTCGGGGCAACTCTTTCGGCCCGGGCCAGATCGACCATATAGCTGAGATCCGAGGGAATCGCAACCATAATAGCGTCTGGACCAAGGATCGTTTCTCCTTTTTCCCTCCGAGGCCGGATTATTGCCCTGTCGCTGTTCAATGCCTTTCCTTTCCGTTTATGAAACCCTGGACGATTGTAAAACCAATGCCGGGCAAAATGCAACCGCAAATAGGAACCAGACTAAAGTCGGTCGCCGGTCGTCAGTGGCCAGTCGTATGAGAATTTCCGAATATTTGGTAAATACAGAGACCGGGGGTCTCGGAGCTTCTGCAAAATGGTTCAACGTTAGGTCTTTTTAGAGAATGGGTCTGTGATGGAATAACGATCGATTCGCAGAAGAGATCAGAAAAAGCTTATGAGTTTTGAAACAAAACCATCTTTTCTGAACTCGGTTTAGTTAGGGGTCGCAGTTCTCCGGTTACGGCCCTGAAGTCTTGAGTGCCAAAAGGATTTTGTTGACATACATACGAAAAAGCAATAGAAAAGAAAGTTAATTTTAAGATTCCAACCTATGTTCGAGTTATTAACGGAAAAATTGAGCCGCGTCTTCAAGGAATTGAGGGGCCGCGGAAGGTTGAGCGAAAAGGATATTGAAGCCGCGCTCAAAGGCATCCGCCTTGCCCTTCTCGAGGCGGATGTAAACTATAAGGTTGTTAAAAGCTTCCTTGAAGAAATCAAGCAGCGTGCCCTGGGTCAGGATGTAATGGAGAGCCTCACCCCTGGTCAACAGGTCATTAAGATCGTCAATGAAGAGCTTATCAGGCTTATGGGTGAGGGAAGGAGCGACCTTGACCTTGGCGGCAAAAAACCCCTCAGTGTAATGCTCGTTGGCCTGCAAGGTTCCGGTAAGACGACAACGGCCGGTAAGTTGGCAATTCAACTCAGAAAGCAAGGATACCATCCCTACCTGGTGCCGGTCGACATCAACAGGCCGGCTGCTGTTGAACAGCTCTCGAAAATTGGGGGAGAGATCGGCATACCGGTTCATCCCTCGGACATTAAACAGAGGGCTGAAGATATCTGTCTGAGCGCGCTCAAAAGGGCATCGGAGGTTGAGGCAGACCTGTTGATTATTGATACCGCCGGAAGGCTCCATATCGACGAAGAGTTAATGGAAGAGCTTTCACGGATGAAGGATGTGATCCAACCGTCGGAGATTCTCTTGGTTGCCGATTCAATGACCGGGCAAGACGCTGTGAACTTGGCCAAGAGATTTGATGAGGTTCTCGATATTACTGGCGTTATTCTGTCGAAGATGGAAGGGGATGCCAGAGGGGGAGCGGCCCTCTCCATAATGGCGGTTACCGGTAAGCCGATCAAATATGTTGGTGTCGGCGAAAAGCTTGATGCATTAGAGCCTTTTTATCCAGACAGGATGTCTTCACGGGTCTTGGGAATGGGCGATATCCTTTCCTTGATTGACAAAGCGCAGGCTGAATTTGATCAAAAGGAGGCCATGGAACTTGCCGAGAAGATCAGGAAGGCTGAGTTTGATCTGGAGGATTTCAAAAAGCAGCTTGTCGCGATCAAGAGGATGGGATCACTGGAGGAGGTGCTTGGGATGATGCCAGGTATCGGGCAGATGATGAAGCTGGGAAAAGTTCACACCGACAAAAAGGAGCTGGTCAAGTCTGAGGCCATCATAAACTCTATGACCCCGGAAGAGAGAGGGGATTACCGTATAATAAGCGGCAGCAGGCGGAAGAGGATCGCACGAGGAAGTGGAACGAGCGTTGAGGATGTGAATCGGCTCCTCAAGAACTTTGCACAAACTAAGAATATGTTAAAGAAATTGAAGCGAGGCAGTGTAAGAGACCTAGGTTCTTTGGTGAGCCTCAGGTAATCCTAACATCAGTACAGGTCAGCTTGTGCGACAGCAATGAAGAGTTGCTTAAGAGCGTATTTCCTTATCTCGCATTCTTTCACGTTGCACCATAAACAAATTTGCCGTATGATAGGACACCAAAGTAAAGGGGGTGAGAATTGCAGATATGCCGGTGAAGATACGACTAACCAGGAAAGGGGCAAAAAAGAGACCATTTTACCGTATTGTGGCTGCCGATTCTGAGGCACCAAGGGATGGTAGGTTTCTTGAGGTAGTAGGACGCTATGATCCACTGACAGACCCAGCCCAAATAACCATTGACGAAGAAAAGCTCACCAAGTGGGTTGAGAGAGGCGCAAAGATTTCTGAAACGGTGAGGTCTCTTTTGCGAAAGAAGGAGGTATCCGAGGTTACTTCACAAACAAGCTAACGGTGTTTAATCAGAAATCGAGGTGAGGAGAATGATCGAGATGAAAGACCTGATTGAATACATCGCAAAGGTTCTTGTGGATAATCCTAATGAGGTGAGAGTGACTGAACTTGAAGGGAAGCAGACCTCTGTTATTGAACTGAGGGTCGCCAAAGAGGATTTGGGCAAGGTAATCGGCAAACAAGGAAGAACGGCCAGGGCTATGAGAACTATTCTTGGTGCTGCCTCAACCAAGATAAGAAAGAGAGCTGTCCTGGAGATCTTGGAGTAGTTGAGCAAAAGAGAACGTAAAGATCTCATTGTAATAGGTCACGTTATCCGTCCACACGGTGTAACCGGTCTACTAAGGATCGTTTCTTACGCTCAGTCAAGAGAAACATTCCTCGAGGCCGGTTCTGTATTTCTGAAGACGGACAAAAACGAGCTGTATGAAAAGGAGGTTGATTCCATACAGCCACATCGATCATTCTTCTTCTTGCGTCTGTCAGGTCTGGATTCGGTGGAGCAGGCAGAGGCTTTTAGAGGGGCTGAGATACTAATACCAAAGGATTCCCTGAAAAAAGCGGACGAGGATGAGTTTTTCTGGCATGAGCTTTTTGGCATGGAGGTATATCTGACCACAGGTGAATATCTCGGGGTTGTCAGAGAGATCTTTCCCACGGGGAGCAATGACGTGTACGTGGTGGAGCATGAGGGCAAAGAGTTTTTGATCCCGGCTATTCACCAGGTTGTTAGGGAAATAGATGTATCCGAGAGAAGAATGAGCGTTTCGCCAATGAAGGGCTTGTTAGATCTGCCATGAGATTCGATATCCTTTCTATTTTTCCGGAGATGTTTGAGTCCCTCATCAATTACGGAATCATAGGTCGAGCGGTAAAGGGTGGTGAGATTGCGATAAACGTGGTGAACATCAGGGATTATGCTGAGGGGCCTCATCTGATGACTGATGATCGGCCTTTCGGCGGCGGTGACGGCATGGTTATGAAGCCCGAGCCAATTTTCGGGGCCCTCGAATCCGTTCCCACCGTAACGAAAGAGAGAAAGATCATTTTGCTGACGCCTCAGGGTCAGCCATTTAACCAGGCAATAGCTCGGAGCCTGGCCACGCTTGAGCAAATAATCCTTGTATGTGGACGATATGAGGGTGTGGATGAAAGGGTCAGATCCAATTATGTAGATGCGGAGCTATCTATTGGCGACTACATCCTTACGGGAGGCGAGCTGCCCGCCATGATTGTTGTGGATGCTGTGTGCCGGTTGATTCCCGGAGTACTCGGTGGAGCGAGATCGAATCTTGAGGAATCCTTTGAGGATTGCTTTCTTGAATACCCGCACTACACGAGGCCCCGGGTATTTCAAGGCTATGAGGTGCCAGCGGTTTTGCTTTCCGGTGATCACGGGAAGATCCAGACCTGGAGGAGAACCCAGTCTATGAAAAGGACGTTGGAAAGAAGACCGGATCTCTTAAAAAAGGCGCATCTCAGCGAGACGGACAAGTGCATACTGGAGGAGTTGAGGCGAGAACAGAATGAATTGTCGGACCTTGGCACCCAGGGATCCGATGCCGATTAATATGAGAAGACATCGCATTATACTGAAGGATCAACCATGACGGTGCGATTATGTCGTTTTATATTGGGCTCCTTCATTACCCCGTCTATAATAAGAGGCGAGAGATTATTGCTTCGGCAATAACCAACTTAGATCTCCATGACCTGGCAAGATTGGCCAGGACCTATGGGGCCCGAAGGTTTTATGTAATCAATCCGCTCGTTGACCAGCAGGCTCTTGCCAAACGTATTTGTGAACATTGGGTCAGCGGTTACGGAGCTTCGTATAATAGGGACAGGCAAGAGGCGATGTCGTTGATCTCGGTTGTTTCAACTCTTGAGGAGTCTGTGGCAGAGATTGAAGAGATAGAAGGCCAGCTGCCCACCCTCATGGTAACCGATGCGGGGAAGAATAGAGGCGAAAGAATTACGTATGATATGGCGCGGGAGATAGTTGCTTCTCATAAGACAATAATGGTATTATTCGGCACCGCCTGGGGTATTGCAGATGAGCTTCTGAAAAGGGCAGATTATGTTTTGGCGCCCATTCTGGGAATATCCCATTATAATCACCTTTCAGTGAGGGGGGCCGCAGCGATAACCTTGGATCGCTTGTTTTCCCGTGTTGCAGAGCCTCAGCGTGGAATGTAATTCTGAGTAAAGGAGAGAAGTGCAATGGACCCGATAGAAATGGTGGAAAAAGAACAGATGAGGGTAGATCTCCCTCCCTTTCAAACAGGTGATACAGTCAAGGTGCACAGCCGTATTACAGAGGGTGATAAAGAGCGAGTACAGGTCTTTAAGGGGGTTGTTATCAGAAAGAGAAAGGGCAATACAGGGGCGACCTTTACCGTACGAAAGGTTTCATATGGTGTAGGGGTTGAAAAGATCTTTCCTTTGCATTCTCCAACCATAGATAGGGTAGAGGTTATTTCAAAGAGTAAGATACGAAGATCACGCCTGTATTATTTACGCAAGTTAAGAGGCAAGGCAGCCAGGCTTAAGGAACGAAGAATCTCATAAACGGTTGTATGAACAATCGCTTCTATGAATGTCAGGCCAGGGGTGCAGGCTATTCCTTGATTGCCGGTGTTGATGAGGCAGGACGGGGACCACTGGCCGGGCCGGTTGTTGCGGCCGCCGTTATCCTACCTGAAGGTACCGAGTTAAAGGGGGTCACCGACTCCAAGAAGATGTCTGAAAGGGCTCGTGAGGAGGCCTTTTCCCGTATTGAAAGAGCGGCCGTAGGGTTTTCCCTGTCGGTGGTGAGTCCGGAAGAAATCGATCGCATTAATATCCTTCAGGCTTCTCGCAAGGCCATGATGCAAGCGATCTTAATGCTCGATCCTCAGCCTGATTTTCTCCTTATTGACGGAACCCATCCTGTGGATCTTGCGATTCACCAGAGATGTATTATCAAGGGCGATCAGCTCTCCCTCTCAATATCAGCGGCGTCAGTCTTAGCCAAGGTCTACCGCGACAGCATTATGCGCAGCTACCATACGCCTTTTCCCCAGTACGGGTTTTCATCAAATAAGGGGTACGGAACACAGGGCCACATGGGAGCTCTCAAGAGTTTCGGTCCCTGTCGAATCCACAGATTAACCTTTAGACGTGTTCTTGTATGACCAAAGAGCGGTTAATCCTTGGAAAGTTTGGTGAGGATCTTGCACGAAACCGGTTAAAGGATCTTGGATACCGGGTTCTCGAAACGAATTACCGGTGCCCCTTAGGCGAGATCGACCTCATTGCCCGTGATGGTGAGACTCTGGTCTTTGTAGAAATAAAGACACGCAGGAATCAGCCCTCGAGTTTGGCCAAAGAAGCTGTTCACAAGAGAAAGCAGGTCCAGCTTTCAAAGGCCGCCCTCGCTTATATGAAGCATAAGAATCTCTGGGGCAGCAAGGCGCGTTTTGATGTGGTAGCCATAGGGGTGAGTGATGGCAAAAAGGAGGTTGAGATCATACAAGATGCGTTTGAATTAGCCTACTGAGCAGGCACGGGGTACCTGTCGGCTTACATCATGGGAAATGGTGAATGGCTCCTAAAGCACGCAAAGATGGCTTAACACCGGGCACACTCTACGTGGTTTCCACCCCCATCGGGAATCTGGAGGACATCACGCTCCGCGCTCTGAAAGTCCTGGAGCACGTGACATTGATAGCTGCTGAAAGCAGAGACCATACCAGGAAACTCCTGAGTCACTATGGTATAAAGACCCCTGTCACCAGTTACAATACCCACAACCAGCACCATAAGGGACGGGTACTCCTGGACAAGGTAAAATCAGGGCTTGCTATCGCCCTGGTGAGTGATGCGGGGACGCCTGGTTTGTCGGATCCGGGCACCCGGTTCATCAGAGAAGCCATTGATGCGGGCATACCATTGGTGCCTGTTCCCGGTGTGTCTGCCTCTCTGACGGCACTCTCTGTTGCGGGTTTGCCTACCCATGGATTTGTATTTGTTGGTTTTCTCTCGAACAAGAAAGGGAGACGCAGAAAGGAGCTTGAGGCCCTGAAAGAGGAGCCCTGTACCATGATCTTCTTTGAATCTCCTCATCGATTGATTAAAATGCTCAACGATGTGCTTGATATCCTCGGAGACAGGGATATTGCTCTGGCCAAGGAGATGACTAAGGTTTTTGAGGAGGTAAAGCGGGGGCCGATCAGCGGCATACTGCCTACACTCAATGATGAGACGGTGAGAGGCGAATATACCGTAGTTGTCGCCGGGCACAAGGGCCGGGGGTAACGTGCCTCTGTTGTTGACAAAAAATCCTGTTCTTAGTAATTATAAAACGTTATGAAAATAGAAAAATCCCTAAGAGTAACGAACGAGCTTGGGGTCCATGCCCGGGCAGCGGGACAGATCGTGGCGCTGGCGAACAAATACGACGCCAAGCTGTTTCTCAAGAAAGATGCGAGAGAGGCAGATGGTTCAAGCATTCTCTCTATTCTCTCCCTTGCCGTGCCAAAAGGTACTGAGCTCGAGGCCCGCATAATCGGTAATCATGCCAGGGAATTGATGGAAGAGCTTGAGCGTCTTTTTGTCAATAACTTTGGGGAAACCGAGACTGGGCCCTATCGCCCCAAGAAAAAGGTGCTGAAAGGGTTTCCTGTGTCCCCTGGTATTGTTATCGGAAAAGCCCACCACCTGGATAGATCAAGGACGCAGGTTTTTCACAGAAAATTAGCCAACGACGAGGAGGTAGAAAGAGAGCTTGCTCGGTTCAGACAGGCTGTGGAAATAGCAAAGGAGCTAATCGAGAGGTTTAAATCCAACATCCCGGAACAGGTGGAGGGGTATGCCTTTGTCTTGGACACATACTCAATGATTCTCGATGACAGGATGCTCTTTGATGCGACATTAAAGAGGATCAGGAAGGAGAGAATCAATGCGGGATGGGCCCTGGAGAAATCCGTGAAGGCCATCCACCAGCTCTTTAAAGATGCCGAAGATGATTACATCGGCCGCAGAATGGACGACGTTGACAGCGTCAGCGAACGGGTGCTGCGGAATCTGGCAGGAGTCGAGGCGGAGAGCGTGGCAGACATTCGGGATGAGGTAATCATCGTAGCCCACAGCCTTTCTCCGGTTGATATTGTTGAGATCAATGTCAATCATGTATTGGGTATCTTAACCGATGTGGGAAGTCGCACCTCCCACATGGCGATCATGTCTGAAGCCCTTGATATACCTGTTGTCGTTGGTCTGGAAAGAGCTACCGATGCGATTTTACAGGGCGATATCCTAATCGTTGACGGAAACACCGGCGATGTCGTTGTTAACCCTGAGCCTGATACGATTCTCTCTTATGAGGACGAGATAAAGCGTTATGCCAACTATAAATCGGCTATTGATAGGTTCAAACATCTGCCCGCCGAAACCTTGGACGGGCACAAAATCACCATTAAGGCCAATATTGAATTCCTGGCTGAGGCGCAGGTAGCAATGGAGAGCGGTGCAGAGGGTATCGGGCTTTACCGGACGGAATACCTCTACATGATTAAGAGGGATTTTCCGAATGAACAGACGCTCTTCGATGATTACAGCCAGATTGCCAGAATGGTAGCACCTCATCCCGTTACCATCAGAACCCTGGACATTGCAAGTGACAAGATGGAATCGGAGATGGAGGGGAGTAGGGAGGACAATCCTGCTCTGGGACTGCGGTCTATTCGATTTTGCCTGAAGGAGCGAAGGGTATTTAAGACCCAATTAAGGGCTATTTTGCGGGCCAGCAAATATGGAAAATTCAAGCTGATGTTCCCCATGATATCGGGTTTGGAGCAGTTCCTTGAGGCCAAGAAAATTTTGAAGAGCGTTATGCGGTCCCTTGACAGGGAAGGAATTCCCTACGATAGAGACATTCCCGTCGGCATATTAATCGAGATCCCTTCTGCCGTCTGGATTGCAGATATCCTCGCAAAGCATGCGGATTTCTTTTCTATTGGAACGAACGACCTTATTCAATATGCTCTTGCTATCGATAGGGATAATCAACTGGTAGCCAGTCTTTATGAGCCGTTTCACCCTGCCGTTTTGAAGATGATACACCAGGTGGTTAAGGCCGGCGAACAAGAGGGAATCGATGTATCCCTGTGTGGTGAAGTTGCAGGTGATCCGCTTTCTATTCTGATACTCCTCTCTCTCGGGCTGGAGGAGTTCAGCATGAATATTGGCTCAATCCCGCTGATCAAGAAAATGATTAGAATGCTCCCGTTGCGAGAAGTGAGGGAGGCCTTTAAGGATATTTTGCACCTTCCCACAAGCAGAAAAATTGAGGATTTTGTTCTGAAGAAGGCAAAAACGCTTCTGCCCGATATCTTTAAGGAGGATGTGTTTAGGTACAGGACCCCTGGCACCGCCTAGAAAGGTTTTACATGGGGAAGAAGATTGTTTGCCAAAACAGAAAGGCCAGATACGACTATTCTATTGACGAGGTCTATGAGGCAGGCATTGTCCTTGCCGGCCCGGAGGCTAAATCCCTGAGAGAAGGTCGTGCCAGTCTCACAGACAGCTACGCGCGCGTCAAGCATGAGGAGCTGTTTTTGCACAACATGCACATCACACCATACAGTTTTGCACACCATGTAGAGCTTGATCCCACGAGGACGAGGAAACTGCTCATGCATAAGCGAGAGATAAAGCGACTGATAGGCAAGACAGAGGAAAGGGGATATTCCCTCATCCCCTTGTCGGTATACTTTTTACATGGGATCATAAAGATCGAGCTTGCCCTGGCTAAAGGTAAGAGAAAATACGATAAAAGAGCTGCCATAAAGGAAAGGGAGATGAAACGGGAGCTGGACCAGTTGAAAAGGAGAGATCGCTCTTGAAATAAGACGTAGATGTGTTATTATATAAGTATGGCTGTTCAGCCAATGTTCTTTGATAACTGGGGGCGAAACGGCTTCGACGGGGGTAAAGAAGCTTAGGTTGCATACCGAGGTTCTGTTTGCTCGTTAAACAGGCAGAAATAAAATAAACGCAGACGATTATGCGTACGCCTTAGCTGCGTAAGCGGCTAACGTCCTGCTGTCTTTTCCTGCGAGGACAGATTTGGGCGTCGACTAGCAGGATAGCTGAACTGAGAGACCTGAATCTCAGGGAGGCGAAAATTTAATCAGGATAGCTCTTCAGCCACCTCGCTCGAAAGGTGTCTCTGGGGCGAAAATTCAAATTCGGGCTATGTATGTAGAGGCCTACGTGGAATATTCTCGGACGGGGGTTCGACTCCCCCCGCCTCCACCAGACTTCGCTTCGAAACGAAGTGAAGATGCGAAGTCTGTCCGCCGTAGCCTTGCGCGAAGGCGGGCTAAATTCATTATGCATTTTTCGAAGCTTCGTCTGGCAGGCCACCACAATCAATAGGAAACAAGCGAAGGATGGTGTCATCCATAGCCTTGTGCGGCGGATGACTTTTTTATCTGGCCAGCATTTCCAATGACAGGTTTTCTCCATGTACTTCACCCATATTCTTGAAAGCTCAAAGAAACCAGGTGAACGGTACATCGGCCACACTTCCGACCTCAATAGACGCGTAAAAGAGCATAATACCGGCAAATGCAGGCACACGGCCGGTCTCAAGCCCTGGAAACTCAAACTCTATATTGCCTTATGCCCGCTCTTTAACTTCCGCACACTCTGCACGGGCGTCCCCCTTTTTGAAACCTGAGACGGAGGTAAAAACCTCACTTAACGCTTTATATGGCGCAGTATTTAGTGAACGCACCGATCAATTAGTTGTCAATCAAGCTTCTGAGGGTATATAATCGCCTTAAGAGCAAAAGCGGCAGTCAAGTGGATTTCTGGAAAACTCGTTGATCAATGGATCGATGGTGAAGTTAAAGATAGAGTGAAAAAATGGCCTTGGCCCTAACCCTCTATCATACTCTGAGTCACTCAAAGGAATGGATATGGCAGAAATGATGCCCCACACATGTATCATGGGCACAGGTTCATCAATACCAAACAGGATACTGTCCAATAAGGACCTCGAAAGCATAGTAGATACCACCGATGACTGGATCACACGGCGCAGCGGCATCAAAGAGCGGCGCATCTCATCAAAGGGAGGAAGCGAAAGCACCACAGATTTGAGCACCCAGGCCTCTCTAAAGGCCATAGAGATGGCGGGGATTTCCCCCAAGAACCTGGACATGATCGTGGTGGGCACGGTGACGCCGGACCGTCAATTTCCTTCCGCAGCGTGCATGGTTCAAGAAGCGCTCAATGCTCAAAATGCCATGGCCTTTGATGTGTCTGCCGGATGTACGGGCTTCCTGTATGCCCTCAGCGTGGCAGATAACGCCATCCGATCTGGCACATGTGGAACCGCGCTCGTAGTAGGGGTAGAGCGACTCTCTACCGTCTTGAACTGGCGAGATCGAGACACATGTGTGCTTTTGGGTGATGGAGCCGGGGCAGTAGTGGTTGCTTCTACGAGAGAGAAGGGCGGGATTCTGTCCACCCATTTGAAATCAGACGGAAGGTTCTGGGAACTGCTCTATTCTTACTACGGGAGCTCCTATACCCCCGAAATTTTGCAAGGCATAGACATAAAGCCGTTTCAGCTGAGTATGGATGGGAACCGGCTTTTTAAGCAGGCAGTTAAGTGTTTATCCTCAATTGCCAATGAGGCCTTAGAACACAACTCCATCTCAAGCGAGGACATTGGACTCTTGGTACCTCACCAGGCCAATATCCGAATCATTAAGGCCATGGCAAAGAACTTGCGTGTTCCTATGGAGAGAGTATATACGAATATCCATAGATACGGCAACACCTCTTCAGCATCCATTCCAATCGCCCTGGATGAAGCCAACCGGGAAGGCCTGCTGAGCAAAGGCGACTATGTGCTTCTCGTCAGCTTTGGGGCCGGCTTGACGTGGGGGGCCTCAATAGTGAGGTGGTCCATTTAGCCAGACCCTGCCTCGAAGAACTGCCACCGTGCAATACGTCTATCTTATTCAGAGCATTCCAATTCCAAGTCAGCGGTATGTCGGTATCACCTCAGATCTTGAGAATTGCCTAACCGCACACAATGAAGGTCGCTCGCCACATACAGCAAAATACAAGCCTTGGAAGCTTGTAACCTATGTGGCCTTCTCAAACGAGGAAAAGGCCTTGGCATTTGAAAGGTACCTGAAATCCGGATCAGGCCGGGCCTTTGCAGAGAAAAGGCTTTGGGGATAGTTGGCTGGGCTCTTCAGGATTGTCGTCAACAATCCATCGGTGTTACCTCCTTTTAACGATCTGCCCGCTCTTAAATTTCCGCACACTCTGCACGAGCGTGCCCCTTCTTGACACAGCAAAAAGATTCTCAGGTCAAGAAAAACCAGCCGGGAGAAGTGGTAGGTACGTAACGATGTTGTTCCGAGGGAGGGTAGGCAGATCTGTAAGATGGTGTGGTTGGTTCTTACGCTGGAGAAGTACCCCTTACTTGCCATAGAGACTATATAGCTAGTGCCCATCCATAAATGGGGCATTATGAGTTACTTGTAAAAAATCAAGGCCGGTCGGATCCCCTTTTCGGCAAAAACCGGGGAGTTCAGACCATCAATTGACCTTAATTGAATGAAATTTTCAGTGATCGGACATACT